>SYFR01000258.1 GCA_005800325.1 Myxococcales bacterium
CGCTGCCACTGCCTCCCCGCTCCCCCGCTGTCGATGCCCTCGACCGCTTCCGAGCACGGAGCACCGGCTACCGCAGCCCGAACCGGGGCCGATCCCCCGATGTCCACGGAACTGCTCCATCTTTAGATGCGCCGGCCCTGGGCGCGATGGCCGGCAGCTTTCCCTACCCACGGGCCGCTCGCTCGCCCTATAGTCCTGGCCCCGAGCGCGTTCGCCGCCGGGGGGAAATGACCGACGCGAGTTCACAGACGCTCCGCACCCGCTTCGCCGCGATGAGCGACGTCGGGATGATCCGCGAGCGCAACGAGGACTCATTCGTCCTTTATCCGCGCCACCGCACGGCGGTCGTGGCCGACGGCATGGGCGGGCACCCCGCGGGCGATCTCGCGAGTGCGCTGGCCGTGACCGCGTTCGAGAGCTTCTTGCGTCGGTCCGTGCACGGCGATCACGCCTGGCCGTTCCCCTACGACGACGAGCTCACCGACGAAGAGAACCTCGTCGTGACCGCCGTTCGCCTGGCCAACCAGCGCGTGTTCGAGCGGGCGTGCGAGACCGCGGGCGAATCCGGAATGGGCACGACCGTGGTCGCGGCCGTGTTCACCGCCGACGGACGTCACGTCGTCATCGGCCACGTCGGCGACAGCCGCTGCTACCGGCTGCGCGACGGCGGCATCGTCCAGTTGACGGCCGATCACTCGCTCGCCAACGAGATGAGCGAGATGGCCCCGTGGCTGAGTCCGAAAGAGATCAGCGAGCTCCCGTCGAACTACATCACGCGCGCGCTCGGCATCGGGCCTGAGGTGCTCGTCGACCTCCTGTGCGTCGAGACGAAGCCCGGCGACGTGTACCTGCTCTGCTCCGACGGCTTGAGCGGCATGCTGGAGGACGACGAGATCCTCGCAGTCCTCGCGGTGCAGGGCGACCCGGAGACCTGCTGCCGGCAGCTCATCACGCGCGCAAACCAGGCCGGCGGCGTCGACAACATCACGGTCGCCATCGCTCGCCTCGATCTCGCGCCTCGCGACGAAGACCGCGATCTGTTGGCCGAGGACGACTTCGTTCCGTTGAGCACGCGCGACGGCCTCGGCGCCGTCACCGGTGGCGCGATCTCGCTGCTTCGGCAGCTACCTGACGCGCCCACGTTGCTCGGCGAAATCTAGCTAGCTTCGGCCCACGGCCCAACACGACGCAGATGGGCTCTTTTCGGGCCGAGAGCTAGAACGTGAAGTGATCGTCGAGCTTGAGCACGTGCAGGTTCAGGCCTGCGAGCTTGCTGCACTCGCGCTCGATCTCGGCCTGGCACGGCGGCTTCATGTGGTAGAGCATCGTCGGCACGTCGGCGGCAGCGTGCAGCTTGCGCAGATCGGCCGCGAGCGTCTCAGGCGTGTGGTGCCCGCTCGCGGTCGCGAGGTGCTGCATCGTGTTCGGAAAGCTGACCTCGAGCAACAGGGCGCGCACGTGCGGCGTGTCGTTCACCACCTCGAAGATGCGGTCGGTGGGGCCGGTGTCGCCGCTGATCACCAACGCGTTCGTGCCGTCATCGATGAGGTAGCCGCAGGTGTCGACCGTGTGCGAGACCGGCACGGCCGTGACGCGGTGGCGCCCCAGCGCGAACGGCGTCTCGAGCTCGATCTCGCGGTAGACGATCGAAGGCTCGGACGCTGCCGGGATGCGCGTGAAATCGGGCCAGAGTCGGTCGTTGAAGAAGTGCCGCTGCAGGTTCTCGATGGTCGCGCGCGTCGCGCAGATCGTCAGCGGCGGGAGCCCCATCTGGCAGCGGTTGTCGACGAGCGTCGCGAGATCGCGGACGTGATCGAGATGGGAGTGGGTGACGAGCACCGTCTCGAGCGACCCCTGGGCCGCGAGCTCGAGGCGGCTCGTGAGCGCGCCGGCGTCGACCGCGAGCTTCTCGTCGATGAGGAACGAGGTGGCGCGGTGTCGCGGCGACTCGCCACCGTGACAGCCGAGAACCCTAAGTTCCATTCGCTCGTTACCCTCTGCTCGCCTCGTCGCCGCGACGCTCCGACGAGGGCGCTGCGGCGACCTTTACATAGTCGCGCACCCAGTCATATATCCGAGCGACCTCGGGCACCAGTAGCCCGTTTTTCGTGATGCGAATGAGGCGAGCGCGCACCAGCTCGGAGCCGACCGCGGCGAGCTCTTCGTCCCCGACGCAGGCGCGTGCGCACAGCTCCGCGAGCTTGCGGGGCACGAGCCGGCCGTCGTCCGTCGCGGGCACGCCCTCGGCATGGCCGGCGAGCAAGAGCGCAACCCGCGCGGCCGCGTCCCGGGCGGAGGCGGCGCGCACCCGGTCCTCCGCGCTCGCGACGTGGCTCGCCATGACCTCCATCAAGCGGGCGCAGAGCTCCGTGTCGCCCGCGAGCATCGCCTCGAGCGTGGCACCGTCGACGGCGAGACAGCGCGTCGCGCGCGTAGCGGTGGCGGTCGCGGTGTGGGCGCGTTCGCAGAGCACCCCGACCTCGCCGACGAGCTCGAAGTCGCCGCGCTCGCCGACCGGCACCTCCAAAGTCCCCGCGCGTCGCGTGAGGAGGATTGTTCCGGTCTCGATGAAATAGGCCCACTCAGCGGCCGCACCCTCGCGAAAGAGCACCTCACCGGCCCCGAGCTCGACTTCGCGCGCGTTCGGCGTGAAGCGTGCGGCGCCGGCAGCATCGAGCATGGCGCACGAGTCTACTCGCTCGCTGGGTGCGGAAAACTAGCCGGGTTCGGAAAAACTCCCCTCGCGGGGCACGGGCTCCTCGGTCGGTCGGCCGCGCGAACCTGCGTTGTGGCGAGCGGGTGCCGTCGCGAGCGGGTGCTTGACAAGGTGGGTCGCTCGACTAGATTCTTCGGCTCTCGCGGAGACCAGACCCGCGGGGTGTCCTGTGCGCGCTGTTCACACCGCACCCAGGGCGCTTGACACTTCGCTGGGGAATCGTCTAACGGCAGGACACAGGTCTCTGGATCCTGTTATCTAGGTTCGAATCCTAGTTCCCCAACTGGCGTCGCGGCCCTGCGGTCGCCACGCGCTGAAAACTAGGTCCCATCGTCTAGCGGTTAGGACATCGGCCTCTCACGCCGGTAACGCGGGTTCAATTCCCGCTGGGATCGCCAATCTTCGGATCGACGCATTTTTGCCAGTACGTCGAACGGTCTTCGCAAGGAAAATCGCACGGTTCGGCCGTCGAGCAGCGGGTTACAAAGCAGCCGCGCCAGCAGGTCGCGCCGCTCCTCGCGCGAGCGCTGTTCCCAGAGGATCTTCGCGTGCTTGGCGAGTTCCAAAACGCGCGCGGCAGTGACGAGGTGGCCCGAGCCATCGCGACGATCCTGGAGACGGGCCGCGATCTCGTTGTTCTCGGGCGCGCGATGGAGGTGGAGGCTGGCGAGACGCCGTTCACGGCGACTGCCGAGGAGCTGACGCAGCAGGCGGTGGTCTTTCGGGCGCACGCCGAGGCCGCGCTGTCGCTTGTCAGCGCCGTGCTCGAGCGCGCCGGCAAGCTCGCCGCCCTGGCCGCCGCTCGCGACGCGGTGGAGCGGCACCGGGAGGCACCCGATGTCGTCGCCTAGCTCGGCGAGCTGCGCTTGGTGCAGCGCATGGACGGGCGACGCCGGGCCAACAGGACCAGGGCTCCGGCTCTGCCGTTGGTGCGCGAACAAGCTCCCCGAGCGCCAGCCCTGCGTCGCCTGCGCCGAGCACAGCGTGAACAAGGCGAGCCTCGACGGCGAGCGGTGCGGCGTCTGCATCGGCGAGGTGACCGACCTGGAAGGCCACGAACGATGAGCGGCCATCCACTCCTGGCCGTTTATGACCTGGACCGTCGCCTTTCGGCAGCTCTTCGAGCGTCAGCTCCGCGAAGCGCGCGCTGGACGCGAGAGCCCCTGACAGGTCGAGTAGGCCGAGGATTCCGAGGCACCCGGTCAATGGCCTAACCGCATGGTTCGCCCTTGACGCCTTCGGCCATGGAGCCAAATTGGATCGCCATGAGCCCTTCGCTTCGTTGCCCTGCTGTTCCTTCCGGCCCGATTGGTGCGGCTGACGCGCTCGCGTCGCTGGCGACCAGCCTCCATGCCACCGAGCGCCTCTATGTGGGCGGCGCCGCTCAACGCGCTGCGCGCCTGGCAGAAGCCGGCGCGTTCATTGAGGATGCCGCGTTCGCCGCGGCCGTGCAGGGAAAGGGGCATGTGGCGGAGCTGGCCCAAGCCGCGAGCTTCTCCGCGCGTTCCGGCGCGCTCGGTCGTGACGCGGTGGCAACCCTGAGCAAGAGTGCCTCCGACCCCGTCGCCGATTTGCGCGTCACGTCGGGTGGCCGGATACGCAAGCGTGTACAGGTGAAGGTCGGCCAGCCGCGCTACGTTCTCCGCGCAGCGCGCAGCCGACGGTATCCGCACATCGTCGCCAACACCGAGGCGAAGCGCGCGCTGGAAGAGCTGGGCTTCGAGGAGGCGTTCCACATCGCGGACCATCTGTACCTCGATGGCCACCGCGCCGAGACGCTCTCGGCGCACGATGCGCAACGACGCGCCATCGTTGCGCTGGAGCGCGACCTCGACGAGGCGCTGCCGTTCGGGGCGCGCGACATCCTCTCGGAGATGGGCCGCGCGAGTGTCAAGGAGGGGGCGACGACCTTCGCGATGGCTCTGACCCTTGGCGTCGTCGAGCGCGTTTGGAGCGGCGTGCGCTTCGACCTGCCTTCTCTCGCTCGCGAGGCGCTTGGCGCTGCCGCGCGCGGTGCCGTTCGTGCTGGCGTGCAGACTGGAGCACTGGCGCTGAAATTCGTCGCCGAGGCGAAGTCGGCCTTCGCGGCTCGGGTGCTTCATCGCGTCGCGAAATCGGCTCACGTCGTCGGCGCCATAGCCGAGGTGGTCGTGGAGACGAGCCTGGATTTCCTGGCCGTTCTTCGAGACCGGCTCACCTTCGAGGATTTTCTTCGCCGCGTCGGCGTTCACACCTTCACGGCGGCCGGTGGCGCGCTCGGCCTCTGGCTCGCCGCCGAGGTCACGCGGGGCGAGCCGTGGTGGGTACAGTTGCTCGCGATGGGAATCGGGGGCTGGGGCGGCAGCACGCTCGGTCGCTCCGCGGGGGTCGCCCTGTTCATCCCGGATGAAGCGCCAGCGCTCCTGCCAATTGCAGCTACCCGGTAGGGTCGCCGCGGCTCGCCGCGTCTCCCGGGCTGACTGGTCCGTCGCCAACGTCATCCTCTCCCGCGCCGATCGCGCGGGCGTCGTCCGGTCGCTCGCCTCGGTCGGCCTCCTCGGCATGGTTCGGCGTCGCCACGAAGCAGGTCACCCGGATCAGGAGCAGCCACATGAGTAGGACGCGCGAGGGGGTGAGCGACTCCGGCCTCACCGTCCCATGAGCTACTTCGTTTCGTAGGTTCCAGCCGAACGCGGGGTCGGAAAGCGCGAACTCGACGAGCCTGCAGTGCGCCTCACCGAGTGCCGCGTGCGCTGCCTCCCCGCGGACGAGCGCGTTCAGCGCTTCGTCCATCTGCACGCCGCGGGGCTCGACCTTCAAAGCCGGATGCCCGCTCGCCCGGAGCAGGTCACGGAAGACGGCCTCGTAAGCGGTGGCGACGATGACGCCCGAGGAGATCCAGTCGCGTTGCGCGAAGCGCTCGGCAGCAACAACGAGGAGATTGCGCCGGTGTGGAGGCAGATGGGGCCAATTGCCAAGCGCCGCCACGAGCGTGTTCGCGTCCATCCGGGTGATGACGCGACCGACGAAGTATCGCAACAGCGCTTCGACGAGCACGAGGTGAAATCCCGCGTGAACGCCGGCTTGCTGCTCGACGCGGTCGTCGAAGTCGCTCGCTCGATGAGTGACCTTGCCACCGCGGACCGCTCGCTCGCCATGGTGGACTACGCCCTCCGGCGTCGGTTCGCGTTCGTGAACCTGCGGCCACGCTTCGATCATCCCAAGTTCCGGCACCACCTCTCGACCCGTGGCGTGCCCGCGAAGTTCATCGATCGCATCATCGATCGGATCGGCACGCTCAATGAGGACATCCGCCGCGACGTGCGTCACCTCGGGCCGGGCTTCGAGATCGGGCACAGTTACTTCTGCGAGCCCGCCGGAGATCGAGAGCAGTGGTACCGGTCGGTCGTGCAGCACGAGCTCGGACCCTTGCTGCGCGAGTATTGGTTCGACGATCCGGCGAAGGCGGAGGGCGCCATCGCGACGTTGTTGGCGTGAGCATCCCGGTTCGGAACATCTACTATTTGCTCTGCTATGCGTGGGACGCGCTTGAGCAGCGCGACGCCGTCGATGTCGGCCAGCTCGAATCTCACGGGGTCGCGGACCTGCTCGCGCGTGTCCTCGCCCAGGGCGTGAGCGACCTGCTGCGTCGGGGCCTCGACCGCGACTACGTCGAGGTTTCCAGTGACGTAGCGGGCGTTCGTGGCCGGATCGACTTCCCGGCGACGACATCGCGCATGCTGCTACCACATGCGCGAACCCACTGCCGGCACGACGAACTGGTTCACGACGTGGTTCAGAACCGGATCTTGCGCGCCAGCGTGCGCCAGTTGGCCCTGGTGCGTTCGATCGGCGAAGCGCACCGCGGCGCGCTGCTGGATCTGTGGGCGCGCATGGCCGACGTGACCCCGATTCGTCTCGACGGCGGCATGTTCGCACGCGTTCGCGTTCATCGGAACAACGCCGTGTACGGGTTCCTCCTGCACGTGTGCCGCCTCGCGTACGAGTCGATGCTCGTGGAGGAAGGTGGCCGCTCGGCGCGCTTCATCGACTTCACCAGGGAAGGGGGTATGGCGCGGCTGTTCGAGGCCTTCGTGCGCAACTTCTACCGCCGGGAACTGTCGGACTGCCGGGTGGGACGTGAAGTCATCGAGTGGGATGCTCGACCCCTCGACGCGCGGTCAGCGGAGGTGCTTCCTCGCATGGAGGCTGACACGGTTCTCGACGCAGGGACGAAGCGGGTCGTCGTCGAAACCAAGTACTATGCGGCCCCGATGCAGCACCGGTTCGGTAAGGCCGCGATTCGCTCCGCGCACTTGTACCAGCTCTTCTCCTACCTCAAGAACCTCGAGGTGCTCGGGGGCTCGAACACCGGCGCCAGCGGCGTGCTGCTATACGCCGGCACTGGCACGCCCATGGACTTCTGGTTCGACGTGTGCGGGCACCGCGTCTGGGTGACGAGCATCGATCTCGACCGGCCCTGGCAGTCGATCCACGAGGACTTACTCCGCATCGCCGCCGTTTCTCTCGACGCGGCCAACACGCGTTCGTGATCGCGGGGCGTGGGTGCGCTCCAGCGCCGCGATCGGACCTGCGCCCTGGCGACACCGTGCCGTGGGTCCAGCGAACCAGAAGGCAGCGGAGGCGCTCGTTTGGCGCATGGGGCGCGGGCGCGACAACGCCGACACTTGCCGCACCAGGCCGTGTTCCGCTACTTCCGCGCCCGTTTTGGAACGTAACGGAACGGCGCTGAGCCGCCCGCAGTCACCTGGTGCGTGCGCCGAGGGGGCGACGCCCTGCTCTCCGCAGGGGACGCCCCGGTTTCGTCGGCTTCATCACAGCCGGCCGCAGCAGCCGCCGCGGGTCCACGCGCAGCGCGTCCGCCAGCGCGACGAGGATGGCGATCGTAGGGTTCGCCCTGGCTCGCTCGATGTCCTGGATGTAGCGTGGCTCGACGCCGGCTTGGTCACCCAGGCCCTCCTGGGTGAGCCCTTGCCGCACCCGAAGCGCGCGGACGTTGCCGGCGAGGTAGCGGAGCCAGGGTCGGACGCGCGCACGAGCGGCCATCCCGACACGGCGTAGTCGGCCGCGAACTCACGAAACACGCTTGATAACACCCGCTGCCGTCAATCCGGCTTCGGCACCACGACGACCTCGTTGCGCACGAGGACGAGGCTCGTCTCGGGGTAGGTGGGGTCGGTGAAGAACACGTAGCGATTGAGGTCCTCGCCGGGCGGGATCAGCTTGCCGAACTCCGCGTCGCCGCGGCCGTGTTCGAGCTGCCGGCGGCCGAGCAATGAAGGGCAAATCACGAAGCCAGGATGGCGAGCGGCGTGGCGGAAGTTCGTCGGTCGAGTGCTCGCATCACGGGAGCCTCATTTTTCCTGAGGCTCAATCACCGGGACGAAGAATAGATCGAGCCGTGGCGACGGCCGGGACTATCTTCGCCGCATGCGCGACGGCGGGCGACTCGCACGGCTCGTGCTCGCGCTGTGTGCGGGCTTCAGCGAGCCGGGCCGGCGCGCGGCGCACTCGTGGCCCGAAGCGCCGGTTCAGCTTGGTTACGACGCCGACGTGCTGCGTGATGAGGCGGCGCGCTCCGGGGTCGGAAGCGAAGGCGCCGTCGTCGCCAAGGCCGCGAGCGCGGGGGGCGGCGAACTACGACGCGTCGGGCCGCGGCCGGGGGAGCGGCTCGCGCTCGCGATCGACGACGATGAGCTCTCGCTGCCGCCGGGGCGCTGGCCGATCGAGGTCGCGGTGCCGCCGCGACACCACGTCACGATCGGCGTCCGCGGCGCAGCCGGAGCGCTGCGGGATTTCGAGATCGTGGGCGGTCCGGGGCTCGGCCGCGTGACGACCGGGGCCCTCGCCGATGACGGTCGGCTGCCCGCGTTCGTGTCGTTCGAGACGCCGCGAAGCGCCGACCGTGTGCTCGTCGTGGTCGACGTCGAGCGCCCCGTCGAGCTCGTGCGCGCCGCATCGAAGCGCTTCACCCGCGGGGCGCGCACCGTGAACGACGGCGCGGTGCCGCTCGTGGGATTTCCGTACCCGAGCGGACGCGCGGCCGGCTATCGGCTCGAGACGCCGCCGCGTTACGCGTTCGTGCGCGCGGACGTCGCCGCGGCGCTGAAGGGCGCCTTCAAGCAGACGCGGCGACGCTTTCGTCGCAACGGCATCACCATCGGCGACGCGAGCCAATGGAACGGCGATCGGCCGGCGATCGATCTCGGCCATCGCCGCCACATCACGCACCAAGGCGGGCGCGACATCGATCTGGGGCTGCCGTCGAGGCAGGGGCGCTCGCGCGTCTGGACGCGGTGTCGAGCGATGAAGACGCCGCCCGACCGAGCCGAGTGTGCCGAAGGCAGCGTGGCCGAGGCGTTCGACGCCGAGCGCATGGCCTATTTTCTCGCGGCGCTGGTCGAGGGCCCGCGTCGCGTCGGTGACGAGCCGAGCCCGAACGGCCCGGCGCCGCTCGCGGAGGTCGAGGCCATCCTGCTCGATCGGGAGTACATCCTTGCTGTTACCGACGCGCTGCCGAAGCTTCGGGCGCAAGGGTGGGTGGGCGCCGCGGCGTACGCTGCACTGTCCGAGGGCCGCTTGTTGCGCCACTCCCCGTGGCACCTCGATCACGTGCATGTGCGCTTCGCGGGGGCGCCGGCCGTGACGCCCGAGGCGCTCGCCTTCGAGGTCTTGCCCGAGGGCGCCGCGCCGCCGAACGATTCCGCGGCTTCCCTCGAGCATCGGGAGTAGAGTGAGCGAGATGAAATGGCGAGTACGCGGGCTCGGTGGAATGGCCGTGATTGCGGGCGGGATGGCGGCAAGCTTCGTCGTCGGCGCCTGCGGCGAGGAGCCGTGGGAGTGCCACTTCGATGGCGAGGCGTACGTCCCCGGCGACACGTGGGAGACCGCGTCTTCGGCGTGCACATGCAACGACGACCGCACGATCACGTGCGTCGCGAAGGACGAATGCAAAGGCGGGGACTGCTGCGCCGACGGCACGAGCTACACGGTGGGCGAAAGCTGGCCGAGCCCCGAGGAGGAAGACTGCGGCACGTGCGCGTGCCTCGCCGTCGGGACGATCCAGTGCTTCTCGAAGGCCTGCGCGAGCGGCTGCCTCTACGGCGGCATGACGTACGCGCCGGGCGAGACCTTCCCGTCGAGCGACGGCTGCAACACCTGCTCGTGCGCCGATGACGGAACCGTGGCGTGCACCGAGAAGGCGTGCGGCTGAGCCGAGCGGGCTCGCGCGTCACTCGAACAACAGGCGCGCGAGCCACGGCGTCGCCATGAGCCGCTCGATGACCAGCGTGACGACGGCCATCGGGATAACGAGGCCGAGGGCAGAGCCGAGCGCGAAGTCGCGGTAGCTCACGCGCGAGAGCGCGAGCGCGGTGTTGAGCGGCGGCGACACGAACGCGATGCTGCGCAGCGCCGCCACCGTGAGGATCGGACGCTCGTCGATGCGCGCGAGGAGCTTCTTCAGGCGCGCGCTGCGGAGCGCGGTCAGCTGCTGGCCGGCGATGAGCCGCGTCGTGAAGAAGTTGGCGGAGACGCCGACGAACGCGCCCAGGAGGCCGAGCACGAAGGCCAGCTCGCGCCCGAAGGTGAGCACGCCGGCGCCGACAAAGATGAGACCGGGAACGTGGAGGGTCACGCCGAGGCCGAACGCACCGACGAAGGCGAGCGCGCTCCACTTGCCCCAGGCGCGGGCGGCGCGCTGCAGCGCTGCGACGTCGAGGCCGTGCGCCCTGACGAGGTGCCGGCCAGCGAGGACGAGCGCGAGGACGACCACGACGAGCAGGGCGAGCCGCCGGAGGTCGAGGCGCGGCGTGGCGGAGGTCGCGCCGTCCGGAGCACCGCGATCCCTCGTCGGCTCGCGCGCTCCTTCGTCATCGCTCTCGTGCGCGGCGGTGATGGCGACCTCCGGCTCGGTAGTCATAGCGCGGCCGCGAGCCGAAGGATGGCAGCGGCGATCTCGCCGGGCACCTCTTCTTGCAGAAAGTGTCCGGCCGCGGTGCGCGTGACGCGGGCGCGGGGCATACGCGAGGTCACGAACGGGAGCACCCGGCCGAGCACGGGATCGCGATCCCCCCAGACGATCTCCGAGGGGCCGTCGAAGGCCTCGACGTACGCGAGGCAGCGCTCGAGCGGGGCGATCGACGGGTGCGAAAAATCGTTCGGCACCATGCGCGCGAGGGCGAGCGGCGCGACGTTGTGCGCACGAGAGCGGAGCGGGTAAAGGTAGCCGCGGAGGGCGCTGCCGGTGATTGACCACTTGTCGCCTTGCGCGAACGTCATCGCGCACTGCGGGAACGACAGCGCGCGAAAGGCAAGCTCGCTCACGATGGGCAGCCGCGCGAAGCGGTGAAAGGTCGTGGCGCGAAAGCCTGGCTTCGGCGGGCCGACGACCGTGTTCGTGACCAGCAACGCCGCGCGCAGCTCGGGATGCGCCGCGAGCGCGCCGAGTCCGATGGGGCCGCCCCAGTCTTGCAGCGCGACGACGGCTCGCTCGAGCGCGAGCTCTTCGACGAGGGCGCTCATCCACGCGATGTGCTGCTCGAGCGTGTGCGCGCTCGCGCCCTCTGGCTTGTCGGAGAAACCGAGGCCGATGAGATCCGGCATGATGCAGCGCACCGGCTGCCCCGCGAGCTCTGCGGCCACCTTGCGGTAGAGAAATCCCCAGCTCGGGTTGCCGTGGAGCATGAGCACCGGCACGCCTTCGCCTTGCTCCATCACGTGCATGCACACGCCGCCGACGTCGACGCGGTAGCGCCGAAACGGCACCATGCGCTCGAGCCAGCGCGGCAGCTTGGGCGCGATGAGCCTGTCCATGATCGTGCCGGCGAGGCGGGCGTCGCGCGAGGGCTCAGGGCTGCGGGTGCGCGACGAAGAAGTCGAACACCGCGGCCTTGAAGTTGTCGTTGAAGCTCGGCAGATGCTGGCTGCCGGTGAGCTTCCAGTGCTCGACGACGCGGCCGCCGTCGCAGCCGATGTCCCAGCGGCTGACCTCGGTCTCGCTCCCCGGAATGGCGGTGAGATCCTTATTTTTCGGCGTCGTGTCGGCGGTCGTCGAGCACCCGTTCAGCTTGGCCCACGTCTCGGCGGTCTCGATGGCGCCTGGGTATTCATTGCCGTAGAGCTTGCCGCCACCGTAGACGATGGTCGGATCGAGGTTTCCGTGAACGACGAGGGTCGTGACTGGCGCGCTCGGGCTGCACTTGCTCTCGTCCTTGAAGTTCGAGCCGGCGAGGGTGCCGATCGCCGCGAGTTGATCGGCGTGATCGCACGCCATGCGGTGGGACATGAAGCCGCCGTTCGAGTGGCCGAACAGGTACACCCGCTTCGGATCGACGCTGTAGGCCTTCTTGATGTCGTCGAGGACGCGGCGCAGGTACTTCGAGTCGTCGACCTCGCTGCCGTAAAAGTTGCAGCAGGAGTCGGTGGCGTTCCAGAAGCGAACGTTGGTCGAGTCGAAGGTGCCGTCGGGATGGGCGTAGAGAAAGCCGTATTTGTCGGCCATTTCGGTGAAGCCCAGGTAAATCTCCTGGACGTTGCCGCTCGCCGAGTAGCCGTGCAGCAAGAGGAGCAGCGGCGCGGGCTCGCTCGGATCGTAGCCCGGCGGGACGTGCACCGTGACGGGGCGCTCTTCACCACCGACCGGCCCCTCGAGCGCGCCGCCGGCGCCGGCCCCCG
>SYFR01000259.1 GCA_005800325.1 Myxococcales bacterium
GCTCACTGACCGCCGCTCACTGACCGCCGCTCACTGACCGCCGCTCACTGGCCGCCGCTCACTGGCCGCGCGCCTGCATCCGGTAGACGACGGTCTTGATCGGCGAGACCTTGCTGATGTTGGCCTCGTCGCGGCTGGCGGTCGCCTTGTCGACCATGCCCTGCAGCTTGTCGGCGACCTCCTTGTTGCCCTTCGGCGCGAGGCGGTCGATCGCCTGCACCACGGTGAAGCTCACCGCGGCGTTCTGGATCCCCGGCAGCTCGGCCACGAGCTTCGGCAACACCTTCTCGCCGCCGAGGATCGCCGCCATGTAGGCCGCCTTGATGCCGATGAAGCCCGAGTCCTTCGATCCCTCGGGGCTCGCGAGCTTCTTCACGTAGCAGTCGGCGTTGTCTCCGCACTCTTCGACGAGCTTCTTCGCCGCGACGATCTCCTTCTCGAACGCCTTGCCGATGGCCACTTTCTTCGGGTAGGTGATCTCCTTGGTGGCGAGCTTGTCGATCACCTCCAGCTGCTTCTTGCCGCCTACCTTGAGCAGCATCGACAGCGCCACCTCCTGGATGAGCGAGGTGTCGGCCTCTTCGCCCTTGAGCCCGAGCGCCTGCTCGCCGATCCAGGCGGCGAGCTCCGCGTCGAGGAAGCTGCTCGCCGCCTCGGTGAGCGCCTCTTTCGCGTTGCCGCTCGGCGGGATCTGCGCGCTGAGGCCCGTGTCGGCCCACACCTTCTTGAACGCCTCGATCACCTTCGGATCGCTCGGCAGCTTGTAGAGCTCGCGCGCGATGACCGCCTTCGAGGTGGTATCGCCCTTCTCGAGCGCCGCGAGCATCGGGTCGACGCACTCCTGACGACCGATGTTGGCCACGATGATGACCGCGCTGTCGATGTACGCCTTCTTCGCCTCGGCCTTGTCCTTGTCGTCGATCTTGTCGCCCTTGTCCTCGGCGGCGCGCAAGAACTCCTTCTCAGCGTATTCAGCGAGCTCCGCGTCCGCTCCGTTCAAGAGCTTCACGCCGGCCTCGATCGCCGGCTTGCCGATCTTGATGAGGCCGCTGATCGCCGTGACGCCGACCGGACCCTTGAACGGGCTCAGCACGACCTTCACGAGCGGACGCACCGCCTTCGTCGAGCGCATGTTGCCGAGGAGCTCGGCGGCCACCGTCTGCCAGAACATCTGGTCCATGATGGCCTTCTGTTCTTTGTTGCTCAGGGTCTTCACCGGAGCCTCGAGCAGCTTGACGAGCGAGTCCTCCCACTTCGGATCCTGGATCGCGAGCAGCGCGTCGCGGAGCGTGCGGTAGAAGGTCTTGTTCTGCGCCTTCGGCCACGACGCCCGCATGTCGATGAACAGCTTGAGCAGCGCGTCGCTCGCCTCCTTCGACTTCATCTCGCCGAGGTTGCGAACGACCTCCGCCATGTCGCCGTCGAAGTCGTCCGGGCGCTTGTCGTCCATCTTGTAGTCGCCGAGCGCCTTCACGAGCGCCGGCACCGCGCGGGGGTCGCGCATGGTGGCGAGCTTCGCGAGGAGCCTGCCCTGGGTCTTCGAGTCGAGATCGCCCTTCTCGGCCAGCGCCGCGAGCGGCGCCGCGATCACCTCGAGCAGCGCCTTCACGTTCGGCTTGGCCTCGTCGCGCATGTCGGCGGTGACCTTGTCGTCGTACATCTGAAGTAGCCGCTCGACGGCCGCGGTGCGCTTGATCGGATCGCTCAGCCGCTCGACGTGCGTCTCGGCCTTGCGCTCGTCCGCACAGCCAGCGAGCGTCGTCGCCACGAACGCGGTCCCGGACAGCGTCGCCGTCCCCGTCATCAAGGCATAGACCACCGGACCCACTCGACGCAGCTTCAGCTTCACTTCAATTCTCCTAGTTCGCGGCCGTTCCCCTCGCCCCAAGAGCTGAGCGGAGCCCGGCGGGCTCGGACGCTAGGCCAGCACGCGGGACGGAGTCAAACTCCGGGTTTCGCGCCGCCGCGCGTGGCCGCCCAGCTCTCGAGAGGAGCCGCGCGGAAGCTCAGTCCATGCCGACGCGCTTCGCCTCGCGCTCGGCCCAGGCGACGGCCGACATCACGCCGGCGTAGAGCGCACCGTTGGTCGCCACGATCCCGCGCGCGAGCCGCAAATCGCGCGCCTTGTAGTCGATCCGCGCGCCATCGAGATCGGTGAGCCGGCCCCCCGCCGCCGCCAAGATGGCCTCCGGCGCGCACGTGTCCCATCGCCCCGCGCCGCTGCCGCCGTGCACGTAAATCTCTGCCTGCCCCATCGCGATGCGCGCCACCTTCACGCCGACGGAGCCGCACGGCAGGACGTGCCCCACGCCGAGGCGATGCCGCAGCGGCTCGGCGATCCCCGGCGTGTGGGTGCGCGAGATGTGCATCGTCGCGGCAGAGAACTGAGCCACCGCCGAAACGCTGGCGAGCTCGCGGCTCCGATCCTCGCGCTCGACGACGGTCCGCTGCCCGACGCGCGCGGCGAGCAAGAGCCCCTCCGTCGGCAGCGCCACGACGCCCGCGACGGACCGCCCCGCGCACGACAGGCCGAGCATCACCGCGAACTCCCCGGTCTTCGCGACGAACTCGCGCGTGCCGTCGATCGGATCCACAAAGAAGACCAGCTCGCGCGCGAGGAGCCGCGCGGTCTCATCCGGGCTCGACGGCGCGCTCTCCTCGCCGATCACCGCCGCCTCCGGAAATCGCCGCGCGAGCGCCGTGCAGATCATCGCGTCGAGCTCGCGATCCACCTCCGTCACCGGATCGCCCGCCGACTTCTCCTCTACGAGCACCGAGCGGACGAGGTGCTCCTGGTAACGCTCGCACGCGCGCGCCGAGGCGGCTCGGGCGATCTCGACCATCGCCTCGAGCTCGGGATCGAGGGCGATCTTCACCGTGCTCATCGGGCGCTACGTACGCGCGCAGCGCGCCGGCGCCCAGAGGGGATTCGCCCCCGCTCCTGCGCTCAGAGCTCGATGCCCGCGCTCGCGAGGATCTCGGGCATCCGAAGCAGCGTCTCCTCGTCGAAATACTCCGGCCCCTCGCCCGCCTCGCGCACGAGCTGACGAAGCTGCGTGGTCGAGCGGACGCCGAGGACCGCGCTCGAGACGAGCTGGTTTGCGAGCGCGAAGCGAAGCGCCGCCGCCCTGAGCGTGAGCACCTCACCGGCGACGAGACGCCGCACCGCCTGCAGCTGCGAGACCCGGTACCGCAGCCCCTCGGGCGTCCACCGCGCGGCCCGCGTGTCCCCGTCGAAGAAGGTCTTGTGCGGCCCCCAGTGGCCGGACAAGAGGCCATGCGACAGCACCGAGCGCGCGAGCACCGCGGTGTCGGTCGCCGCGAGCCGATCCGTCAGCTTGTGCAGATCGCCCGCGTGAAACACGTTGTACGCGAGCATCACCGCGTCGGCCGAGCGGTCGACGGCCGCGTGCACGGCTTCCATGCTGCCCGCGCTCACACCCCACGCGCCGATCCGCCCGAGCTTCGCCTCTTCTTTCAGGAAGTCGACGCCATCCGAGCCGCGCAGCGCCGCGGCGCTCGGGTTGTGCAAGAGCACCACGTCGATGACCTCGCGCTGCAAGCGGTCCCGCGAGGCCGCGAGCCGCGTCTTCAGCGTCTCGGCGTCGAAGCGCTTCATCGGCGGCGTCGCGTCGCGCAGCGTGCCGAGCCTCGTCACGACCTGGGTCTTGGTGGCATCGAGTCGCATCCCCAGGAGACGCTCCATCGCGCCGTCGCCGTAAGCGTCCGCCGTATCGAAGAGCGTGATCCCGAGCTCGACGGCCAGCTCGACGATGCGCCCGACGTCTTCCTCGTGCGGGGCACCGTACGCCTCCCCCGAGAGCCCCCAGGTCCCGAGCGCGAGCTCGGAGACTTGAAATCCGACCCGCCCGAAGCGCCGCGTCCGCATCGCAGCGGAGCCTAATCGCGCCGCTCGCTCGGACGTAAGTCCCCTGAGCCCGAAAAACGCCGACAAGCTTGCGCGCCCCCGATCCGCGCGAGCTCAGAGCGAATTCGCCCCCCTTGCTCTACATGGTCACGACCCATACGCTCATGACCATGAAGGGCGCGCCGTCTTGGACGGAAGGCCGCTCAGCAGAGCTTCGTTCCTGTGATACTCGTGCCGCGTATGAAGTTCGACCTCCTCATCCATGGCGGGCTCGTCGTCGACGGCACCGGCGCCACGCCGCGCAAGGCGGACGTCGGCCTCGAAGCGGGGCGCATCGCCGCCATCGGCGATCTGGCCAAGAGCGACGCCCGCGAGCGCATCGACGCCACGGGCTGCATCGTCACACCGGGCTTCGTCGATCTGCACACGCACTACGACGGGCAGATCTCGTGGGACGACGACCTCATGCCCTCGTCCGTTCACGGCACGACCACGGTCGTGCTCGGCAACTGCGGCGTCGGCTTCGCGCCGTGCCGCACGGAGCATCGCGAGGCCTTGATCGCGCTGATGGAGGGCGTCGAGGACATCCCCGGCAGCGCGCTCGCCGAGGGGCTTCGCTGGGAGTGGGAGAGCTTCGGTGAGTACATGGATGCGCTCGACCGACGACCGCGCGCGATCGACTACGCGCTGCAGGTCCCGCACGATGCGCTGCGCGTCTTCGCGATGGGAGAGCGCGGCATCGCGGGCGAGCCGGCCACGGAACTCGACGTCGCACACATGAAGCAGCTCCTGCGCGAGGCGCTCCTCGCGGGCGCGGCCGGGTTCTCGACGGGGCGCAGCGACAACCATCGCTCGCGCACCGGCAGCGCGACCCCGGCGGCCGAGGCGAACGAGCGAGAGCTCGTGGGGCTCGCGGGCGCGTTCGAGGGCCTCGGGCACGGGATCCTGCAAGCCGTCTCGGATTTCGACATCGGCGCCGGCCCCGCGGAGTTCGAGCGCGAGTTCGATCTGCTCGAGCGCATGGCAGGCGCAGCTCCCGGGCACACGCTCTCGGTGTCACTCAACCAGCGCGATCAAGCTCCGACGCAGTGGCGGCGCATCATCGAGCGCGCCGAGCGAGCGGCGGCCGGGGGAATGCCCATTCGCCTGTTGACCGCTCCGCGCGGGATCGGCGTCATCCTCGGTCTCGAGGCGACGTTCCATCCCTTCGTGGGCTTCCCGACCTATAAGAAGATTGCCCAGCTGCCGCTCGCGGCGCGCGTCGCCGAGCTGAGAATACCAGAGGTGCGCGCGCGGCTCCTCAGCGAGACCTCGGAGCGCCTCGCGGGCGACGGCTCCTCGGTGCCGCCCATCGCCGACTGGCTCCTCGCGCAGCTCGACCGCATCGCGTTTCGCATGTTCCCCCTCGGCGAGACGCCCAACTACGAACCCGCCCTCAAGGACTCGCTCGGCGCGTTGGCCGCGGCACAAGGAAAGCCGGTGCTCGAGACGATCCTCGACGCGCTGCTCGACCAAGACGGCCGGGCGTTCATCTACTTCCCTGTCTACAACTACGCCGACTTCAGCCTCGAGGCCGCGCGCGAGATGATGACGCACCCGCTCGCGCTGCCCGGCCTCTCGGACGGCGGCGCGCACGTCGGCACGATCTGCGACGCGAGCTTCCCGAGCTTTTTGCTCTCCTACTGGGTGCGCGACAGAGCCTCCGGCAGGCTCCCGCTCGAGCGCGTCGTCGCGATGCTCACGAGCGACACCGCCCGCTATCTGGGCCTCACGGATCGCGGCGAGCTCGCCCCCGGCCTGCGCGCCGACATCAACGTCATCGCGCACGACGAGCTGCGGCTCCACCCGCCCCGCCTCGTCCAAGATCTCCCCGCGGGCGGCAAGCGCCTCTTGCAAGCAGCGAGCGGCTACCGGGCCACGCTCGTCAAGGGGGAGGTCATTGTGCAGAATGGCCAGTTGACCGGCCGCCGCCCGGGGCGCCTCGTGCGCTTTGGCCAACAAGCGAGCCAGCAAGCGACCGGGCGACCGAGCGCCTGACCGCCCCTTGCTCGCGCTCGCCCTCATCGTGCTCGGCGCCTTCGTCGTCGAGGCCACCGCCGGCTTCGGGGCCACGGTCATCACGGTGACGCTCGCGTCGCACATCATGCCGGTGCCTGAGGTCCTCGCTGCGCTCGTGCCGGTCAATATGGTGCTCTCGGCGTACTTCGTGATTCGCTATCGCCAAGACGTCGACTGGCCACTCGTGGTGCGCCGCGGGCTCATGCAAATGGGCATTGGTGTCGCCGTAGGAATGGTCCTCTACCGACTCCACGGCGCCCGGTGGCTCGCCCTCGCGTTTGCCGCGCTCGTGATGACCCTCTCGGCGAGCGAGCTGTGGCGCCTGCGCCGCGCCGAAGCGCACACGTCCGCGCCCCTGTCCCAGCCACGAGCGCTCGCCGCCCTCTTCGGCGCCGGCGTCATCCACGGCGTGTTCGCCTGCGGCGGCCCGCTCCTCGTCTACGTGGTAGGCCGCGAGCTCGGCGACAAAGGCCGCTTTCGCGCGACCCTCTCGGCCGTGTGGCTGCTCCTCAATGGCGCCCTGCTCGTGAACATGGGCTCCGCGGGCAACCTCACGCGTGCCTCGCTCGAGCGGAGCGCCGTATTGCTCCTCTGCCTCGCTCTCGGGGTCGCCCTCGGGGAGCGCGTGCACGCCCGGATCCGCGAGGATCGGTTTCGCCTCGCCGTCTTCGCGTTGCTCTTTTTCGCGGGCGCGTCGCTCTTCGCCCGCACGCTCGGGACCTGACCGCGGAGCGCGCGTGGCGCCTCGGAGACTGGCCATCAACCTCAGGGCACTCGCGCCGCCCGTCACTCTACCGCCAGCACCATCCCGGCATCGCGCAGCCGCCGCACGAGCGTAATGCCCAGCGCCGTGGCCGGCGTGAGCACGCCGGACGTGTGCACGTCGACGGGCGCGTCGCACGCGAGGCACAGGGCGCTCTCGGCGAGCAGGATCGCCGTCGAGCCGTAGCCAGGGTCGCGGTGGCCCTCCACGCGACAGGCGATCGTGCGCGCCGTACCGCCGGCATCGACCAGGCTGCCCGCGATCCGCACCCGAAAGTGCCCGCTTTCCCGCGCTTCTCGCGTCGGCCCCTGCCCCGGCTTCGGCAGCAGGCGCCCGAGCAAGCGGCGCGTCGGGGCGAAGGCGGCGCCGGCCACGAGCCCCAGGATGGCGACCCGCGCGCCGTTGGCCATGACGAGCCCGCGCGCTCCCGTGCCGTACTGCATCGCCTCGCGATAGCGAAGCTCGCGTCCGTAGCGGTAGCCGAGGAGCGCGTTGCTGCGCCGCACGACGCGCGTGTTGACCGGCCCCATCACGAACGGCCCGAGGTACCCGCCGCGCTCGCCGTCCCGCGCCACCGTGAGCGAGTCGCCCCCGTCGCGCCCGTGCCGTTCGCCCGCGGGGTTCAGCGCATACGGATCCCGGAGCACGCTCCGCACCTCGCTGTCGCGCCGCGCCGCGGCCACCAGGTTGAGCATGCTGGCGAGCGTGCCTCCGCTCGCGCCGCCTCGAAGCGACGTCACCGTGAGCGTCACGTCCTCGCACGGACGCCCGTAGCGAGCGAGGCTCTCAGTCTCGAGCAAGAGCACGCCGAGATCGGATGGAATCGAGTCGAAGCCGCACGCATGAACGATGCGCGCCCCGGTCCGCTTCGCCGCGTCGTCGTGGGCGTCGATCATCCGCCGCATCCACGGCACCTCGCCCGTGAGATCGCAGTAGTCGGTGCCATGCGCGGCGCACGCGGCGACGAGCTCGCTGCCATGCAGGGCATACGGGCCCACGGTCGTGCACACGACGCGCGCCTCCCGGGCCATGCGGTCGAGCGACGCTCGGTCGTGGCTATCGGCGACCACGATCGGCAGCTCTCTCGCTCGCGGGTCGACGGCCGCGAGTCGCGCTCGCACGGCCTCGAGCTTCCCTTGGTCGCGGCCGGCGATTGCCCACTTCGCGCCGGCGCCGCACCGCGCCAAGAGCTCCTCGGCCACGAGCTCGCCGGTATAGCCCGTCGCCCCAAACAGCACGATGTCGAACGCGCGGTCCTGCTTCACGCGGGCATCGTGCATGGCGAGCGGCTGCGCGTCGATGCGCTCGTCGCCCCCGCGTTGATGCGGCCGTCGATGCGCTCGATGGCGCTCAGCTCACGCCGGGGGCCTCGCGGCCCGTCTGCGCGACGTACTCGGTGTAGCCGCCGCCGTAGCTCCTGACCTCGCCGCCGGACAGCTCGATCACGCGGTTCGAGAGGGCCGACAAGAAGCGCCGGTCGTGGGACACGAAGAGCA
>SYFR01000260.1 GCA_005800325.1 Myxococcales bacterium
CCGCAAACTCCGACTCCAGCGAAACCCCACCGCTCGTCAAATCTCTCATGGTGGCGCCAACATGAGTTCCATCCGGCCCACGTCAAGATGTGCAGGATCGTGAGACAGGAAGTGCGCTGCGTTCCTCGCTCCTCGTCGCCTAGCACCAGGACCCTTTTGGGGCCGAGAACGGCACTTGGGCCCGGACACGGTGTCTGCCCGAAAAAGGCGCATTTGCGTCGTCGCCTTTCGGCCCATCGCGGCGAGGGCGAGCGCGGCGAGGACGGCGAGGGCGCCCGGCCCGCTGGTTCGAGCGGGCGCGGCGTGGCAGCTGCACCCGGTGTCGCCGTCGCTCGGGATCCCGAGCCCGCCGCCGAGCCGGACCGAGTCGAGCGCGAAGGTGGCATCACTGCTCGCGGCGCCCTCGAAGGGGACGAAGCGCAGGCTCGTCATCGTGGCCGGGAGCTCGCGCTCGGGCACCACGAGCTCGTGGAGCTCGCCGTCGGCCGGCAGCGCGAGCTCGAGGCGCACGTCGTCGAGGTAGAGCACGGCCGGCGCGTCGCTCGAGGGCTCGGACGAGCGCCGCGCGGAGATGCGCAGATCGCCGCCGTCGCGCGTGTCGACCGCGATTGCAGGGCTCGTGGCCGCGAGCGTCGCCGCCGGCCCAAAGAGCGCGAGGAGGCCGCGCTCGCCGTCGGTCTCGACCGTTGCCGTGGCGCCGCTCGCGGCCACGAACCCCTCCATGCGCCCGCCGTCGAACTCCCAGCGTTTGTCGCTGTAGACATCGACGCCGAGGGTGCCCACCGCCTCGGCGCCCGTCGCTGTCGCTGTCGCGGTCGCCGTGAGCGCCACCGGCTCGAGCGCGGTCACGGAGTACGCCGCGGCGATCACCTGGGTCGCGAGCGCCTCGGTCGCTCCGGCCGCGAGCGACGGCAGCGTGAACGAGAGCTTGGCGTCGGGCGCCGGCCGGAACGCCTCCGGAACTGTGACCTCTACCGTCACACCATCGAGCGCGGCCTCCGTGTGGTTCGTGACCGAGACCACGAGCTCGTGCCCTTGCCCGACGAAGGTGTCGAGGACGCCCATCGACGGCCCGTCGGTGAACACGTCCGCGGCGCTCGCGAGCTCGAGCCCGATCGAGAGCGGAGCCGCCGGCTCGCCGCCACCCGCGCCGCCGCCGCCACCCGCGCCGCCGCTGCCGCCGTTCTCGCAGGGCGGGAGCTTGGCGAAGCCCTCCGCCGGCGACTTCTCGAGCCGCGCGCGTGTCTGCGGGCCGTAGTCCCCATCGGCGGCGATGAGATCCTCGGGGTGGTTGTGGTTCCAGAGCTCCTGGAACGAGAGCACATCGAGGCCCTTGTGATCGATCGCGCCCGGGCCCGCGTAGTCGAAGTGCACCGGATCGGCGCTGCCGAGCCAGTTGAAGCCCTCGCTCTCGAGGAGCGGGCGCCAGGTCGAATACTCCTGCACGTCGAGCGCGAGGCCGGTCTCGTGGTTCGAGCTCCCGGGCGTCGCGGCCAGCCCGATCCCGCAGGTGCCGAGCTCGTACCAGCGGTAGAGCAGATACTGCTGCGCGACGGTGCGCAGCATCGAGTTGAGCTGCATCGATTTCGCCGGGTTTTTGTCGAGCGCCGCGACCAGCGCCTGCTTCGCGGGCTCTTCCAGATAGGGGAGCACCGCGGCGCCGAAGGTGACGTTCGCCTTCTTCGGCACGGCGACGAACGCGCCCGGCGTCGTGCAGTTGCCGCGCTCGACGATCTGCAGGCTCAGGCCCTCGACCTGCGACGTCGAGCAGCCGCTCGAGACCGCCTGCAGGACGGTGATCGCGTGCGCGATGGTGCCGATGGGCTCGCCCTCGACGACGGCATCCTCGAGCGGCTCGCCGTCGCTGCACGCGGCGCCGAGGGCGAGGAGCGGGGCGAGGGCTGCGAGCGGGGCGAGGGCTGCGAGCGGGGCGAGGACGCGGCGGCGGAGGCGCATGCGGCGCATGAGGCGCGCACCATACCATGCACACGAGGCCCGGACTTGCGGGGCTACGCCGCGCGGCGCACGAGCCCGCACGCCTCGGCGACGCCGTCGCGGTAGGCGAGCCAGTGCGCGAGCGCGCCCTTCAGCGCATCGACCACGGCCTCGCGGCGCTCGCTCCCGATCCCCTCGAGCAGCGTGCGCCAGGCCGCGGCGCGGTGCTCGCCCTCGACCTTGCGGTGCGCCTTCGTGAGCGCGAGGCTCTCGACCGGCAGGCCGTAGTGCCGGACGAGCGGGTGCTCCTCGAGCGGTGGCACGGGGCGCTTCTCGGCGCGCGGATCGAGCTCGCCGCGCTCGTAGCGCGTGCCCTCGAGGAACAGCACCGTGACCGCCGCCGCGACCTCCCAGCCGCGCTCGAGCGTCGCCTCGTCGAGGTAGCCGCGGTACGCGCGCGCGCCCGGCAAGAGCTCGATTTGCTCGTAGTGCGCGACATCGAGGCCAAGCCCGCGCGGGATCTCGAGGAAGAGCTCCGGGTGCGGGCGCCCCGCGGCGAGCCCACCCGTCTCCTCTTCGTAGACGTTGGCGATGAGCTCGCGTCGCACGACAGCGAGCGGGCAGGCGACGTAAGCCCGCGCGACGAGCACCGGAAAGTCCCGCACGTAGGTCGCGTACTCTTGCTCGAGATGGATGGGCAAGAGGTGGCGCGGGACCGTGCCGTCGGCGAAGAGCGCCGACGCCCAGTGCTCCTTCTTTTCCATCACGCCGAGCAGCGCCTCGCGAAACTGGTCCCGGTCCATCATGCCTTGTTGTTACGCACCGGCGCGGCCTTGGCCAAGAAGCGCTCGATGGCCGCGAGGATGGCGGCGTCGACGGCGTCCCCGGTCGTCGCGTTTCGCCGCAGCCACGTCTTCTGCGGCACGAGCGAGTGATCCCCGGAGTCGACGAGAAAGAGCTCGCTCGGGGCGCTCATCGCGGCGCGCACGCGGTCGAGCTCTGCGAGCGGGCAGAGCGGGTCGCGCGTGCCTTGCACGAACAAGATCGGTGTCGTCATCGCCCGCAACACCTCGTCGCGCAAGGCGCCGCTCTGGCCGCGCAGCGGATAGCCGAAGCACACGAGCGCGCTGACTGGCACCTCGAGCGAGACGTGGCACCCGATGCGGCTGCCCATCGATTTGCCGCAGAGGATCACGTGCGCTGGCTCTTCGTTGCGGCGGGCGGCCTCGAGCGCGTCTCGGTGCGCGGCGACGAGGCGGGCGTGCGGATCGGGGCGCTTCTTACCCGCGCGCGCATACGGGTAGTCGAAGCGCTCGACCGAACCGAGCGTCGCGAGGCGCATGGCCCAGGCGTTCATCCACGCCGAGGTCGATGGGGCGCCCGCACCAGGGGCGAAGAAGAGCAGCCGCGGGGTGGGCACGGAAGGCGCGATACCGCGATCGCGCGCTCGCGTCCCTGGGGGCCCCAATTTCCCGTCGATCAACAGATGGTGCGCGAGTAGGGTGCCGCCTCGCCATGCGAGGTTCGCTCGATCCCCTGCGCTCGCCACTCGCCCGGGGCGTGGTCGCGATCGGGGTCGCGGCTCTCTCGCTTGCGCCGCATTCGGGGATCGCCCACGCGGACGAGCCCGCTGCGCCCGCGGTCTCGGACACCGGAATTGACAAGGCCCTGGCCACGCCCGCGGACGAGCCCGCTGCGCCCGCGGTCTCGGAACCCAGCCCGCCCGCTGCGCCTGCAAAGCCACCCGCGACGGAGCACGAGGGGCGGTTCTCGTTCGGCTCTTACGGGCGCGTGCTCGCCGCCACGGACGCGGAGGGGCGTCCCGCGCGCGACACGGACATCGTCGTGCACGGTAGCCGTCTCGACCTCGACAGCTACGTCGAGCTCGAGCTGCGGCGCGAAGATCGCTGGCCGGCACTCGAGGCCGAGAGCGAGGTCACGGCGACGCTCGCGGTCGGCTCACCGCTCTTTCACTGGGACGGCGAGTTCGACGCGCGCGTCGCGGTGCGGAACCTCTACTTCGAGGAGCGCGGGCTCGGCGTGCGCGGGCTCGATGCGTGGGTCGGCACGCGCTACCTCCGCGGCGACAACTTCTACTTGCTCGATTTCTGGCCGCTCGATGACGTCAATACGCTCGGCGGCGGCGTGCGCTACACGGCACCGACACGCACCCGCGCCGACGTGCACCTCGGCTTCGGGCGGCCCGACAACCCCTTCTACCGCGACCTCGCCGACCGTCCGGCGCCGCTCGGTCAGTTCGGCACCGCCACGATCGAGCTGCTCGATCGGCAGCGCATGATCGGCAGCGCGCGCCTCGAACAGACCGTCCTCTTCGGCGCCGGGCCCGGGGGACTCAAGCTCGTGGGCTACGGCGAGGGACACCGCGTGCCGACGGGTGAGCGGGAGGCGACCTCGGGCGCGCTCGAGGCCGTGCCGCAAGAGACGGGGTTCGTCGTCGGCGCGGAAATCGGCGCATTTTCGGGCGAGCGCGACGGGTTCCTCAACCTGTTCGCGCGCTATGCGAGCGGCATCGCGGCGTACGGCGCGTTCGCTTCGCCCGAGGGCCTGGGCCTCGATCGCTCGACCGCGGGCGCGCACGAGCTGCTCCTCGCCGTGGTCGGCAACTATGAGCTTGGCGCGTTCGCGCTGCAGGCCGGCGGCTACGTGCGATCTTTCCGTAATGCGAGCGTCGGGCTCGACTTCGGCGACGTCGACGAGGGGATCGTCATCGCGCGGCCCCAGCTCTGGCTCGCGGACTTCGCGGGGCTCGCCGTCGAGGGCAGCTACCAGCTCGCGCAGCGCGGCGTGCTCGCGGATCTCGATCCCGAGGCCGAGGCGTCGGGGGCCGTCGGCTCGAGCGCGCCGGTGCCGCTCGCGGCCCACGTCGGCAAGCTGAGCCTGATGCCGTTCCTGTCGCCGGCTGGGCGCGGCTCGTTCAAGCGGCCGCTCCTGTGGCTCGCGTACACGGCGACCTTCCGCGACGACGGCGCACGCATGCTCTATCCCATCGGGGACCAACATCGCGCGCGCAGCATTGACCATTTCTTCGGGCTCGCCGCCGAGTGGTGGTTCGGCGGCACGAGCTATGGAGGAGACTGAGATGGGCCTCACCTTCGCCCTCGCACGCACGGCGGCGACCGCGCTCGCCCTAGGCTCGGCCGTCGGCTGCATGGACTTCGGCGGCCTCGACGAGAAGGTCGAGCTCGGGACCAACGTCGCCGACTGGCGCGATCAGGTGATCTACCAGGTGCTCGTCGACCGCTTCGAGGACGGCGATCTCGGCAACGACTTCAACGTGGATCGCTCGGCGCAGGCGCGCTGGCACGGCGGCGATTGGGCGGGCCTCGAGAGTCGGCTCGACTACATCGCGGGCCTCGGCGTGACGGCGCTCTGGATCTCGCCCGCTTACCGCAACGTCGAGACCGACGCCGACGTCGACGGCTATCACGGCTACTGGCCGCAGGACTTCACGGCGCCGAACCCGCACTTCGGCGACGTCATGGCGCTGCGCTCGCTCGTGCGTGCGGCCCACGAGCGCGGCATCGCGGTCGTGCTCGACGTGGTGACGAACCACATCGGGCAGCTCTTCTATTACGACATCAACCTGAACGGCCACGCCGACGATCAGGTGCGCGGAGGCGGCGAGAACAGCCCCGTCCTTCACATCAACGAGCACGATCCGGATTTCGATCCGCGCGGCGTTCAGGCGGAGACGTCGCTGGGCGAGGCGGGGCCGGCGCCCGTGATGTGGAAGCGGGACCCGCTCACGAACCACATGCCCCCGCGCCCGGCGGTGCTGGAGCGGCCGGAGATGTACAACCGCCGCGGCCGCACGCTCGACTTCGAAGATCCCGATCAGCTGCTGCACGGGGACTTCCCGGGTGGCCTGAAGGATCTCGACACCACGCGCTGCGAGGTGAAAGAGGCGATGGTCGACGCCTACGCGCGGTGGGTCGAGCTCACCGACCTCGACGGCTTTCGCATCGACACGGTCAAGCACGTCGAGCGCGAGTTCTGGCGCTACTTCACGCAGAAGGTGCGCCAGCGCCTGGCCGAGCAGGGCAAGAAGAATTTCTTCATGTTCGGCGAGTCGTTCGACGGCCGCGCCGAGCTCGTCGGCGCCTACACGAAGAGTGAGCTCCCGAGCGACGAGCAGCTCGCGCGCGAGAACGCCTGCGTCACCGACGGCCGCGGGATTACGGGCGATCAGCTCGACAGCGTGTTTCACTTTCCGCAGTACTACACGGCGATCCGCGACGTGTTTCAGCTCGGCCTGTCGACCGATCGCATCGAAGTGCTCTGGAACGAGCGCGACAAGTATTACGGCCTCACGGCGCCCGAGCTCGGCACCGGCATTCCGCCGCTCTCGGCGCTCGTGAACTTCATCGACAACCACGACGTGCCGCGCTTTTTGTACAGCGCGAGCCCCGCGGCGCTGCACCTCGCGCTGCTCTTCGTGATGACCGAAGAGGGCGTCCCGTGCGTCTACTACGGCACCGAGCAGCGCCTGTCGGGTGGCAACGATCCGGCGAACCGCGAGGACATGTGGCTCACGGGCTTCGACACCGAGGCGCCCACTTATCAGTACCTCGCGCGGCTCGGGGCGCTGCGCAAGCGGCACGCGGCGCTTCGCAAGGGAACGCAGCGGGTGACGTGGGCGTCGAGCCGCAGCGGCGATGAGCCCGACGCCGGCGTCTTCGCGTTCGAGCGGACGGGCGGCGACGCCGGGGACAGCTACGCGCTCGTCGTCGTCAACTCCAACGCCGCGCACGAGAGCTCGCCGGCGTACGAGGGCGCGCCAATGAAGGTAGGGGCGGCGCCGGGGACGGTGCTCGTCGACGTGCTCGCGGCGAGCGGCGCGAGCTACACCGTCGGGCCCGGCGGCGAGGTCGCGATCACGCTCGAGCCTCTCACGGGCGCGCTGCTCGTGCCCGAGAGTCAGCGGTAAGCGCGCGGGAGGACACCTGGTGGCGTCGATCGCGATCGCGGATCTCGGCAAGAGCTTTGGTGCGACCAAGGTGCTCGACGGCGTCGCGCTCGACATCCCGGACGGCAAGTTCGCCGTCTTCGTAGGGCCGAGCGGCTGCGGAAAATCCACGCTCCTGCGGCTCATCGCCGGGCTCGAGCGCCCGACGAGCGGCACGATCCGCTTCGGCGAGCGGGACGTGACGAACCTCGCGCCGCGCGAGCGCGACATC
>SYFR01000261.1 GCA_005800325.1 Myxococcales bacterium
CGCAGCACCGAGTACGGCAGGACGGTGACGCCTGCCCCTACGTCGACGTCGTCGAGCACGCAGCCGACGTCGATGCGCGCGCCCGGTCCGATCCGCGTCGCGCCCCGCAGAACGACCCCGTGCTCGATGGTCGCGTCGACCTCGATGACGACGCTCGCGTCGATCCGGGCGCTCGTGCGAATGGTCGCGCCCGAGCGGCGCCAGGCCTCGGCGATGCGCGCGTGCGCGGCGTCCTCGGCGAGCGCCAGCTGCGCGCGGTCGTTGATGCCGGCGAGCGTCTCGGCGGCGGCGCTCACCGACGCGACCTCGCCATGGCGCGCGGCCGCGCTCACGACGTCCGTGAGGTAGAGCTCCCCCTGTGCGTTATTGGGAGTGAGCCCGAGGAGCGCCTCTCGCAGGAAATCGAGCCGCGCGGCGTACATGCCCGGATTGACCTCGACGACGCCACGCTCGCTCTCCGACGCGTCGCGATGCTCCCGCACGCACGCGATCCGGCCGGCCGAGTCGCGCAGGAGGCGGCCGTAGCCGGTGGGGTCGTCGACCGTGCAGGTCAGCATCGCGAGCGCGCGATCGCCCGAGTCCCGCGCCGCTATAAGCCTCGCGAGATCGTCGCTGCGAACGAGCGGCGTGTCGCCATAGAGAAGGAGCGCGGCGCGAGCGTCGGGTGACACGGCCGGCATCGCCATCGAGACCGCGTGCCCCGTGCCTCGCTGCTCTTCCTGCACCGCGACGCGAACCCGCGCCCCGAAGCGCTCGCCGAGGTGCGCGGTCACGGCGTCGCGTCCATGGCCGACGACGACCACGACGTCGACGGCGCCCGCCGCGAGCGCGGCCTCGACGACCCAGTCGATCATCCTGCGACCGGCGAGCGCGTGCAGCACCTTCGGCACGGCGCTCTTCATGCGCTTGCCCTCGCCCGCGGCGAGGACGACAGCCGTCCACTTTGGAGCCATGCGGCCGATATAGCCGCGACCGCGCGCGGCGGGGAGTAGGCGCTATTCGGCGTCGTTGCCCGCGTGGCGGTGGCCGGCGAGGCCGTGGCCCAGCTGCCCCTCGAGCACGGGGAGCATGTGGCCCATGCGCTCGCGCTTCGCCTCGAGGTAGCCCGACGACCAGCTGTTCGTCGGCACGACGACCGGCGTGCGTCCGACGACCGCGACGCCGAGCGCCTCCATGCCCGCGACCTTGGCGGGGTTGTTCGTCATCAAGCGGATTGAGCGCACGCCGAGATGCTCGAGCATCGCCGCGGCCGCGCCGTAGTCGCGCGCATCGTCGGGCAGGCCGAGCAGGCGGTTGGCGTCCACGGTGTCGTGGCCCGCCCACTGCAGCTCGTACGCGCGGATCTTGTTGGCGAGCCCGATCCCGCGGCCCTCTTGTCGCAAGTACAAGATGGCGCCGACCCCCGCCTCGGCGATCGCGCGCTGCGCCTCTTGCAGCTGCTGGCGGCAGTCGCACTTGAGCGAGCCGAACACCTCGCTCGTGAGGCACTCGGAGTGGATGCGCACCGGCAGCGCCACGGCGCCGTCGAGCTCACCCATCGTCAACGCGACGTGATCCGGCGAGAGGCCGTGCTCGGTCTCGGCCCCACCCCACCGAAACACCTGCATGAGAAACGTGCCTAGCTCGGTCGGTACGGGGGCTTGGGCGATGACCTCGAGCCGACGCGGTTCGAGGCGAGGCCGGATGCCCTGGTGAGGGACGTGCATCTCGCTCTCCTGGTGAAGTGGCTGCCCGCCATACTTCGCCATTGGCCGCGCGCGGTCAACTGCGGCGTGGGCTCCGGTGGGCTCCCGCCATGCGCCCGCTCGCCGCCTCGCAGCGCCCCGATCCGACCGCCGCGCATGGCACGCCTTGGCACGGCGCGCGCGCAGGACGATCGCACGCACGTCTTGGTAATTTGCGCCGGGACCCGATACCCTCGCCTGGTCTTTCAATTGCTAAACCGCGGAGCCAACCCATGAATCGAAGCCTTCGCCGCCTCGCGCACAACCCCGCGCTCCTCATCGCCTCGTTGCACACGCTCGGGCTCCTCGCCTGCGGCAGCGAGGTCATCATCATCGAAGGCGGTGGTGGCAGCAGCTCTGGCGGCAACAGCAGCGTCGGTGGTGGCAGCAGCTCTGGCGGCAGCAGCAGCGTCGGTGGTGGCAGCAGCTCTGGCGGCAGCAGCGCTGGCGGCGGCAACAGCGTCGGCGGTGGAGGCAGCGGTGGCTCGGGCGGAGGCAGCGGTGGCTCGGGCGGAGGCAGCGGCGGTTCGGGCGGAGGCAGCGGCGGTTCGGGCGGCTCGGCGATCGACTGCGTCACCGCGGAGAGCGGCGATCCGTGCACGTCGCCGGGGAGCTACTGCTCGTATTTCGACTCGGGGAGCGGCGAGCAATGCGACTCGTGGTGCAGCGAGTTCTACAAGTGGGACAAGAACTGCTACGAGCAGCCAACCTACTGCTCCGATCCGAAGCTCTGCCCCGGCAGCATTCCGCAGAACGGCAGCAAATGCAGCCCAACGCCGAACTGCGACTACTACGACTGCCAGTACGCGGGCGTGTGCGGCGGCGCGGGCACGGCCTACGCGTCGTGCGGCGACGGCTACTGGAGCGTCAGCAAGGACTGCTATTGCTACGAGCCACCCGATCTCTGCCCGGCGACGCCGCCCGAGAACGGCTCGCCATGCAAGGCGACGGCGCAGTGCGAGCACTACGAGTGCTACTACACCCCGTGCGGTCCCGGCTCCTACGCCTGGGGCTACTGCAACGGCGGCGTGTGGCAGACGCAGACGAGCTGCAACTAGCGCTACTGCGCCGATAAGGGCCCAGCTACGTCGTTGCCTTCGTCGCTGCGATGCTCGCATCGCCGAGCGGTGAGCGCTCGGCAACACGCCGGAGAACTAGCGCAGCAGGTTGAGCGTCAGCGACGCAGCCTGGTTCGCCTGCGCCGAGACGGCGACGCGCGCGCGCTGGAGGATCTTGTTGCGCGCGAGGTTCGAGGTCTCTTCGGCATAGTCGGCGTCGCGAATGCGACTCTCGGCCTCGAGCAAGCCGACGCGCCGCTCGGACGCGCTCTCGCGGGCCATCTCGAGCCGATTGTAGCTCGCGCCGTTCTCGGCGCGCGCGGAGTTCACCTTCTCGAGCGCGGCGTCGATGCTGTCGATCGCCGCGACGGCCGCGCTGCCGTCGGTGCCCGACACCGATAGGCCGTCGACACCGAGCGTGCCCGTCGTGACGCCGCCGACGGCAACGTTGAGCTGATCGCTCGCTGACGTGCCGGCGCCGACCTGCACCCCGAGCTGCTGCTCACTGCCCGCGAGGAGCTCGTGGTCGTTGAACTCGGTCGTCTCGCTCACGCGCCCGAGCTCGCTCTTGAGCGCTTGAAACTCCTCGTCGATGAACTTGCGATCGTTCTCCGACAGCGAGCCGTCCGCCGCTTGCACGGCGAGCTCGCGCATGCGCGTCGTGATGTCGCCGATCTGGCTGAGCCCGCCCTCCTTCACGGCCGTCACCGCCATCGCGCGCGCCGTGTTCTGATCGGCGGCGGCGAGGCTTCGGCTCAACGCCTGAAGGCTCTCGCTGATGGCGAGCCCCGAGGCGTCGTCGGCGGCGCGGTTGATGCGCTTTCCGCTCGAGAGACGCTCGAAATTCGACTGAATCGAGCGCTCGCTGCCGGGCCCGAAGACGTTGAGACGCGGACCCTGACCCATTCCGAAGGGCATGGTGAAGCTCCTCTTGCGCGCAAGCGCACGACGAAAACGTGTGTTCGATCACCGTCGTCGTGACGTGCGCTCCGGAGGGAGCGTTCTCGCCGCCAGCATCCATGATGGCGGCCCCTGCCGATCGCCGGGGGGCGGGACCGAAACCGAGAGTCCCGCGAGTCGCTGAACGGCCCATCTTTGCCGAACTTGAGGCGCCGATGAAAAAAAACTTCGGAGGCCGGCTACTTCCTTGAGTCCGAAGTTCGCTTACACATTCGCTCGCCCCCCGTTCGGGGCGAGGGCGGGCGAATTGCCTGCCCTGCGCCTCGTATGGACTCACGAACGCTGTGCTTCTTTGGTGGCGAAGCTCTGATTCGCGACGCTACGAGCACATCGCGATGAGCATCGTCGCGAGGACATCGAAGCTGTCGCGACGGCTCCCCTTCAGCGCGAGATCCGCCTCCGAGAGCAGGCCGATCCAGCGCTCGAGGTCGCGCGCGCCGAGGCGTCGCGCCGAGCGCTCGGTGTCGTTGACCTTGAACGGCGGCACGCGAGCCTCGTGCGCCGCATCGTTTGGAGCGAGCCCCGCGGCGCGTGCGCTCTGATACTTGATGAGCTGTCGCACGCGCGAGCTGACCGCGCCGAGGAGCGGCAGCGCGGCGTCGCGTGTGCTCAGCGCATCGCCAAGGACGGCGAGCGACCGCGCCAGGTTGCGCTCGCTCACGGCGTCGACGAGCGACCACACGTCGTCGAGGCGCACGCGCGTCACGACCTCGGCGAGCGCCGCCTCGGTGATCGCGGCACCCGGGCCGACGTAGAGCGAGAGGCGCTCGAGCGCGTCGAGCACCGGGCCAAGTCGCGGCCCGACGAGCTGGGCGAGCGCGTCGCACGCGGGAGGCGCCATCTCGTGGCCCCGCCCGCGCGCCTCTTTGCGGATCCAGTCGGGCAGCTCGCGTCGGCCGAGCGGCTCGCACGACACGAGAAACCCCGCGGATTTTGCGAGCTTCACGAGCCGCCGTGAGGCATTCACCTTCGCTCCGACGAGGAACAGCACGGACGAGTCGACCGGCTGCTCGGCGTAGCGCGCGAGCGCATCGAGCGGATGCTCGTCGGCGCGCTGCAGCTTGTCCCAGCGCTCGAGGCCGTGGGCGACGACCAACCGCCGCGGGGCCATCATCGGCAGCGTGCGCGCGGCGTTCACCACCGCCTGCGCGGAGATTTCGCCGGCCTCGAACCGCTCGACGTTGAACCCCGCGGTCGCTTCCACGCCGGCCGCGCCGCGCACCGCCTCGAGCACGCGCTCGGCGAGGACGTGCTCTTCGCCGACGACGAGGTAAATCGAGCGCAGTTTTCCCTGCTGCACGTCGGCGATCGCTTGCTCGGGGGTCATTGCTGAGCCATCCCAACGGACGCCGCACGCGTCAACGGCGATGGCTCGCGACGTCGCATCACGCGAGGCCGGCCTTGCGGCGGGCGATCCAGTGCGCGCCGAGCGCCACGGCCGCGCCGAGCGTCCAGCCCCACGGCGGCAAGAGCGGCTCGACGCGGCGCTCGCTCACGACGCGGCTCGCCGACGGCGTCGGGATGGAGCGCACGTCGGCCGGATCGACCGACACGCCACCGGTGTGGGCGGAGATCGCGCGGAGCCGCTCGACGTCGGGGCGCGGATCTGCCCACTCGTCGCCGCCGACCTCGCAGGCAAAATCGTAGCGGCTCGGCGCCGAACCGCCGCCATGGTCGAGGCGCACGGTCGCCGTGTAACCTCCGGGCGCGAGCGCACCGAGGCGAACCGCGGCGGTGGCGGGGGCGTCGGGATCGAGCCGCACGGACTCGGTGCGAACGATCGCGCCGTTGCCCATGCTCGCGACGGTGAGGTGCGCGTCCACCGGCTCGTCGCCGAACACCGCGCGCAAGCGCAGCGTGGCCGAGAGGCCGGCGATGCACCCACCGTCGAGCTCGACGACCGCGGGCTCGAAGCGCGCGTCGCGCATGAGCCAGCCGAGCAGCGCGTCCCAGAGCGCGCCGTGTGCACGTCCGCCCGCGTCGGCGGCGAAGGTGCCGAACTGCAGGAGGTGCGAGCCGTCGACGGTGAGGGCGACGCTGCGCCCGCTGCCGAACTCGCCGAGCGCGAGCACGGGCATGGCGGCTCCCGAGGCGACTCGCAGGGTCGGATGCGCCAAGAGCACCGTCGCGCCGTCGCGTGCGCTCGCGACCACGTTGGTGCCCGGCATCGCGGGGAGGCCCTCGCCGACGAGGCCGAGCAGCGCCTCGAGGACGGGAGAGCGGCGCCCGGCCTTCGTGATCGTCGGCGCGAAGCTGGCGAGATCGACGGCGCGGTCCGCGGCGATCCCCTCGAGCCCGACGGGCAACACCTTCGCGAGCGGTGTGCTCGCGTAATTTCCGGCGACGAACGCGTTCGGTCCGCCAACCATGATGAGGCCGCCGCCCTGCCGGACGTACTCGGCGAGCCGCACGAGGTGCACGCTCAGGCCGTAGGGCTCGGCGTCGAAGTCCTGCAGGATCACCGCGTCGAAGCTCTGCAGATGGCGCGTGAAGAGCTCGTCGACCGGAAACGGAATGAGCGCCAGCTCGTCCTGCGCTGCCGCGACGTCGTCGGTGCGCGTGCGGAGAATGAAGAACGCCACGACGTCCGCGGACACATCGGACTTGAGCCAGCTGCGAAGCGCGCGCACGTCGTAGGTTGGGCGGCCCGCGACGTGGAGCAACCGAACGCGGTCGCGCGCGACGTCGACGGTGATGAAGCGGCGGTTGTTTTCGGGGATGGTGTCGCCGACGGGCGCATCGAGCTCGACCTCGAGAATTCGCTTGCCGGCGCGGTCGAGCGTCACCTCGAGCGTGAGCTCTGCGCGCCCGGAGTCGACGTGCGCGACGCCGGATGCACGCTCGACGGGCGGCTCGTCCGAGAAGAGCTCGTACACGCGCAGGGGCAGCTTGTCGCACTCGAGGCCACCCGTGCACGCGACCTCCACCGTCAACGTCGACGGCTGGTGCGCGACGACCGCGTCCGCGATTCGAACCGAGCGGAGCGTGGCGTCTCTCGGGTCGTCGGTCGCGACGTAGACCGTATGGATGGGCACCGCGACGCCGCCGAGCGCTGCCCGCAGCTGGGCCTCGAGCTCAGACGGGCCGGGGCGATCGAGGCGACCATCGCTGACGACGACGATGGCGCGCGGCAGCTCGCCCGAGCCGTCGACGATCGACTCGAGCGCGGCATGGAGATCCGACGAGGTCGCGGGCAGCACCGCGAGCGGGCCCTTCGGCGAGGACGCGCCCCGGCTCGGCACGTCGAGCGGCACGGCCGCGCCACGGCCGAATGCGAGGCGCCGCGTGCGTAGCTTGGCGAAGCGCGCGTCGAGAGCCGTGAGCGCCGCCTCGAGCCGCTGTCGTCGCGTTCCGTCGCCTTCCCGGAGATCCATCGAGCGCGAGCCGTCCGCGAGGACGACGACGCTGGCGCCGAGCTCGGTCGCGCGCTCGTGCACGCGCACGGGGCGCAGGACCGCCGTGACGAGCAGCGCGAGCGCCGCGGCACCGGAGACGAGCACGAGGGACACCGCGACGCGCGTGCGGCGCCCGGTTCGGACGAGCTCGAGCACGAGCAGGGCGAGACCGAGAGTCGCGGCAGCGAGCACCGCAAGCACGAGCGCATGGGGAAGATCCGAAGACGGCGCCCAGCGCTCTTCGAGGCCCGAGCCGACGGCGCTCGCGACGATCGGGAGGCTCATTTTTTCTCGCCGCGGCGCCGCATCAAAAATGGCGCGTGCACCTGGTCGTCCTTGTAGTTCGAGCAGAGCACGTACATCGCGACGTTGACGGCCAGGCGGCACGCTTGCTCCCGCTGCGCCTCGCCACCGGGCACGACCTCGAAGGGATGAACGCCCCCGGCCTCACGCGCGAGCGCCCCCAGGAGATCGTTCGGCGAGAAGAGGACGAGCGCCACACCCCCGCGCACGATGGCCTCGAGCTTCGGCGCTTTGGCGACGCGACCGGCCGCCCGACGCAGCAGGTAAAACGAACGGAAGACGACGTTCTCTTCGCCGATGGCGATCGGCGAGAGGTCCGGCATGACGCGGGCGAGCTCGGCCTTCGCGCCCGCCAGGAAGGCCCCCGCGTCGGGCTCGAGCTCGTCGACGAACAGCACGCCGCCCAGGCCGAAATAGCGCTTCAACCCGAGGAGCTCGCGCTCGGTCAGCGCCTCGGGAGCCTGCGCTCCGGCCCACACGACGAAGGGCTCGGCGATGAGCGCGGGAGAATCGGCACGCACGCTCCGCGGCGCGAGAACGCTCGGAGCGCTCGTGCGACGTACGACCTCGGCGGACCAGCGAGCGAGCGCGCTCTTGCGACGCGTGTCGAGCTCACGCGTCCCCGTGAGGAGCACCCTCGGGTGAAACGCTCCGCCCTCTCCGAAGGCTCGCGCGTCGTGCGATGCCGTGAAGCTTGCGGCACCTGCGGCAGCGCCGGCGAGAGCCGCGCCGAGCGCGCGCCTTGTTAGTCGAAGTCGTCGACGTGCCATACGCCATCCTCGCGCCGCAGCTTCACCTCGTGCCCGCCGGGGAGCACCACCACCGCCGCGTCGCCGACCACCTCGATCGGGAGCGCGTCCGGCTCGGCGAGCCCATCGACGAGCGAGCGCAGGTCGCGCTCCATCGCCGCGCGCGTGGCGGGAGACAGCACGCGAAGCAGCCCGGCGTAGCTGCGGCGAGCGAGCACGCGGCGGAGCTCACCGAGCGCCTGCGACGGCGTGCGCGCGGCCCCCGGGAGCGCGTCGGCCGAGGCCACACGGAAGTTGCCGCCTTCGAGCGCGAGCGACACGACCTCGCCGTCGGCGAAGCGCAGATTCGCCTCGGCGGCGGTGCGCTTGCTGCCCTCGCGGACTTCGCGCGCGTGCGCCACAAGCTCGTTTTTTTGCTCGCCGAGGATGCGCTCGAGCTCGGCGCGCGACACCGACCGTCGGCTCTCGGCGCTGAGCATTCCGTAGAGCTCTGCGGCGTCTCCGCTCTCGAGCGCGCGCGCGTAGGCCACGACGACCGGCTCGGTCTCCGGCACGACGGCGCGAGGGGCGCAGCCGGACCCTACGCACGCGAGCGCAAGACAGAGCCAAGGCGACGCTCGACACGACATCGACGGGAGGTTTAGCCGCGGAACCGGGGTGGCGTAAAGAAGCGCGCGGGCCATGCCACGGTCCCTCGACGCATTGACATCCTAGGTGACCTGCGGCGTGTGCCATACTCGCCCCGGAACGATGGGCTGGCGACACCCTCGCGCGACACCGCGGCGCGCACCTTCCTTTTCCGCGACTGCTGGCGTTTCGGCGCGGCCTCCGGGCGTTGCGGCGCGGCCTCCGGGCGTTGCGGCGCGGCCTCCGGGCGTTGCGGC
>SYFR01000262.1 GCA_005800325.1 Myxococcales bacterium
ATGGTGGATCCGAAGGTCGTCGAGCTTGCGCCCTTCGACCGCATCCCGCACCTCCTGCTTCCGGTCGTCACCGACATGAAGCAGGCGACCAACGCGCTGAAGTGGGCCGTCGACGAGATGGAGCGCCGCTACCAGCTGTTCGTCGCGCCAGGCGTCCGCAACATCGGCGGCTACAACCAGTGGGTGCGCGACGTGCGAAGCGGAAAATTGCCGCCCCCGCCGAGCCCGCGCACCGTCGAGGCGGTGGCGCCGGACGGTACGGCCGTCGAGGTCGAGGCGGCCAAGGATGGCAGCGACCGCGAGCTACCGACGACGCTGCCGTACATCGTCATCGTCGTCGACGAGTTCGCCGATCTCATGCTGCAGCAGGGCAAAGAGGTCGAGGCGCCGGTCGCGCGCTTGGCGGCGAAGGCGCGCGCCGCGGGAATGCACGTCATCCTCGCGACCCAGCGCCCGAGCGTCGATGTCATCACCGGCGTCATCAAGTCGAACTTCCCGACGCGCATCGCGTTCCGCGTGGCACAGACCGTGGACAGCCGCACCATCCTCGATCAGCAGGGCGCCGAGAGCCTCCTCGGCAAGGGCGACATGCTCGTGAAAATGAACGGCGCGATCGATCTGCGCCGCGTGCAGGGGCCCTTCATTTCGGACGATGAAGTGCGCCGCGTCATCGAGCACGTGCGCGCGCAGGGCGAGCCCGTCTACGACGAGAGCATCGTGCGCTCGCGCGACGAGGACGGCGAAGACGGCGAGGGCGGCGACCCGGGCGATGCCGAGCGCGACCCGATGTACGACCTCGCGGTGAAGGTCGTCGCCGAGACGCAGAAGTGCACGGTGTCGTGGATTCAGCGCAAGCTCGGCATCGGCTACAATCGCTCGGCGAAGATCGTCGAGACGATGGAGAAGCGCGGCGTGGTGGGCCCGGGCGTCGGGACGAAGCCTCGCGAGGTCCTCATCGGCACCGTCTGAGCACGCTCGTGCGGCCCGCTGCCCTCACGGCTGACGCGGCGCGATCGGGCGTAGAGGTTGAACAGCCGCATGCGCTTGCGGTGGGATGTCGAGGCGCGCAGCCCGCTTCGCCCCCTCGCCGGTGAGCCGCCACACGAGATCGGTGTTGCCCCACGCCCCCGCGAAGCGCAGCCCGAACCACTCGGCGCGCTCGGAGATCGTCGGCTGTCCGTCGACCTTGTGCGTCGGAAAGCGAAGTCGAAATCCGCTGCGCCACACGTTGTTGTACGGGTAGTAGCGTTGCTCGACGACGCCGGGCTTCTTCAGCGCCTCGATGCGCGACGGCGCCACTTCGCTCCCGGAGGAGTCGATGAGCCGCACGACCCAGGCGCTGTCGGCGCGCGTGAGATCGTTGTGCTTGTGCTTGGCTCCGTAGAGCGCCACGAAGAACTCGTGGCTGTCTTCTGTGCCGCGAAGCGCGCTCCGCAACGACTCTTCCCGCTCGGGGATCGTCTGGCGGTAGTCCTCGGCGTAGCGAATGGCATACGCCCAGCGAAAGTCCCACGACTCGAAGGTCGCCGTGACCGTGAGCGCGCGCGTGAGCTCGTCGATGAGGAAGAGGCTCTCGGTGCGCGTCCAGCGCTCGAGCACCGCCTCGTAGTCGGTGGCGACGTACTCGCGCGCGCCGCCGGCGAGGCTGACCGTGGGCGCCGCGCACCCGACCGCGGCCATGACGACGGCGCAGGAAGCAGCGAACGCCGTGGCCCGCGCCGCCGCGCCGAACGCCGTGGCCCGCACCGCCGCGCCGAAGCGGCGAACCGCAGCGTCGCGATCCGTCCGGATCGAGCCGCGCGCACGAGGTAGCCGAGCCCTTGGCATCACCAGCTCACGGGATGGAGGATCGCGTAGACGCCATCGCCCTCGTGCTCGCGCTGGCTCGCTCTCTCGATGACGGCGAGGCGCTGGCCCTTCTGCGCGCAGACGTGAAGACCTCCCTTCGCGGCGACGAAGATCTCTCCGTGCTCGGCGGCGAGGGCGGGCGCCTCGCGCCAATCCGTGCGCTCCTTCACGTAGCGGATCGCCGTGTTGTTCGGCTTCGGTACGTCGCCGCGCTCGAAGGCCGCGATCGCCTTCTTCGCGTGCTCGCGCTCCCCCGCGCGGTCGTCGGCGACTCGATCGAACGCGAGGCGCGCCGGGAGCTCGCCCGCCGCAAGCTCCGTCGTCGGGGCCCGCCGCGTGCGCATGAGCGAGATCTCCTCGACGAACGCGCCCTTCTTCACCTGATAGCCCTCGCCCATGAAGCGGCCGTCGCCCGACTGCGTAACCGGATCCCACGGCGCGCACTCGGCGAACGCGGCCAGCACCTCGCACGGCCCCGCGGGCGAATTCGCCGTGCATTTGCAGGCCCGCTTGAGCGCGTGCACGCCGCGCCGCTCGGGCAAGCGCCGCGGGGCCGCGGCCGCCGTCGTCGCCGCCACCGCCCCGAGCGCGGGGCTCGAAGACGCTGCGGCTGCTCGCTCTGCCGAGGGCGCCCGCTCCCCCGAGGGCGCGGAGCGAGACGGCGTAGCCTCGTCGCCCGCCTTGCAAGCGACGAGCGTCGCCGCGCCGAGCAGAACCAGCATCGTGGCCCGTGTCATGCGCGCATTAGGGTGGCGCCGGCACCGGCGGTCAAGGCGCGAGGCGCGGGCCTCGGCGTCGTCAGTCGATGGGCTTCGCCGAGCTCGACATCGTCACGACGCGGATCGGGCGCGCGCCGATGTCGGTCACGTCGAAGCTGAGGCTCGCCCCGCTGCGCGAGGTGCCGCCGCCCGGCATTTTCATCGCCGAGCGAACGCGCACCGAGACGACCGCGCCCTTCGCGAAGCTCGACTTCATCTCGAAGCTGCGCCCCTTGAGCGCAGCCTTGGCGCTCTGCTGCACGCTCTGCCACGCGCTCGACGCGCCACCCGAGCTCGCGACCGCTGCGACGTCGGTGACTCTGCCTTGCGCGTTGACGGTGACCGAGAAGCTCGCCGTGCACTCGTCGGGCGTGTCGGCGGCGCGCACCGCGTCGCGCAAGACCGCGCCGATGGCGTTCGCGGCCGGAAAGTCGAGCCCTAGGTCGGCGTCCTTCTTGCGAATGCCGCTGTCGATCGCGCGCCGCGCCTGCTCCTCGTCGTATTGGCGCTTCTTCGTCTCGGTGGGCGCCGGATCGCGGGGCCCCGAGTCCGGCGGCGGCAGCGCGCCCGGCCAGAGGGGATTGCCAAAGCCGCCGAGCCCGCCCACGTCACCGAGCGACGGGGGCTTCGCCATCGGATCGCCGTCGGGGTTGGGCGCCGGCTCGGCGTTGAACTCCGTCTCGCTGTCGGGCGGCCCTTCGAAGATCGGCGGCTCGTCCGGTTCGGTGGGCTCGCGCGGCGCGGCGCGGCGAGAGACACGCGCGTCGTCTTGGGCCTCGTGCGGCGCGGCGCTGCCCTCGCCCACGCGCCGTCGCTCGTCACGCGGGTCGCTCGTGCGGTCGCTGCGATCGAGCGCCACATCGACGTCGATCTCGGCCGCGAGCGGGGCGCTCTTGCCGGCGAGCGGGCGCGACGGAACGCCCGGCGCGATCGCCGCGGCGACCGGCACGGCGAGGTGCAACACCGCCGCGGCGGCGAGGAATCGCCCCTCCGAGAGCCGCACCTACGCCTCCGCCCTCATGAGTCCAACATGCTCCCGATTGCCCAGCGATCCGCTAGCCCAGCCGTCAGTTGCGAGAAACTAGTGCCCTGCGCCGTGCGCCACCGGCACCGGCGGCAGCGCCATCAGCTCGCGCTTCTGCTCCGCGAGATTCCACGGCAGCTCCGCGTACACGTCATCGAACAAGGTAGCACGGTCGGGCGGACCGAACGCCTCGGCCTCGGCGATCGCTGCGCCGATCTCGGCGTTGAGCTCGTGCTCGAGCAGCTCGTCGCGCTCGTCGTCGAGCAGCCCCGTATGCACGAGGTGCGCGCGAACCCGCGTCAACGGATCGCGCGCCGCCCAGGCGTCGACCTCTTCCTGGCTGCGGTAGCGGCTCGGATCGTCGCTCGTCGAGTGCGCGCCGATGCGGTAGGTCAAGGTCTCGATGAAGGTCGGCCCCTCGCCGCCGCGCGCGCGCTCGAGTGCCTGCGCCACCGCGTGGTACACGGCGAGGACATCGTTGCCGTCGACGCGCAAAGACGGAACGCCGTAGGCGCGACCCTTGATGGCGTAGGTCGCGCTCGCCGTCTGCCGCTCGGGGCGCACGCTGATCGCGAACTGATTGTTCTGGCAGATGATGACGCACGGGGCCTTGTAGACACCCGCGAAATTCAGGGCGTTGTGAAAGTCCGGCTCGCTCGTGCCGCCGTCGCCGACGAACGCCACCGTGGCGACGCTGCGATCGCCGCGTAGCTTCGCGGCCCACGCGGTGCCCACGGCCTGCGGCAGCTGCGTGCCGATGCAGCTCCCCCAGGACACCTGCTTTACCGCGCGCGAGCTCATGTGCGACGGCATCTGCCGGCCCTTCAGCACGTCGCCCGCGTTGCCGAAGATTTGGCAGAGGTAGGTCGAGAGCCGCATGCCGCGCACGAGCATGATGGAGCTCTCCCGCAGGGCCTGAAACACCCAGTCCTGCTCGGCGAGCGCGAGGGCCGTGCCGATGGGCGTCGCCTCTTGGCCAGTGCAGGCGCCGTAGAACCCGACGCGGCCCTGGCGCTGCAGGAGGATCATGCGCGCGTCGAGCAGGCGCAGGAGCTTGATGTAGCGATACGCGCGCAGCGTGATCGTCGGATCGATCGCGGGCTGCGTCACGGCGCGGGCGCTGCCGTCGTCGGCGAGCACCTGGTAGAGGCCGAGCTCAGGCGGCAAGTTGGGGTCGAGATCGCGCGGCGGCAGCACGACCCCGGCGGCAGGCGCGTCGGACATGGCGCGCATCCATAGCGCAATTCGGCCAGAGTGGCAGCTTCGGGCGCCGCACCGCTACGCCTGCCGCGTGGGCAGCGACGCCGCGCGCGGCTTGCCGGCGCCGCATGTGGACGAGGCCAGCGGCTATTCGCCCGCGAGCGGGTAGCGCGGCGAGAGGTCGACGGGCACGCTCGTCACCGCCGCGCGCATCGCGTCGATCGGCGGCGTCGGCACACCGTAGTTCGCGAGCAGCGCGGCGGCCCCGGCCTTGTCGCCGCGGTACTGCACGGTGCAGATGTCGCGCACGAGGTCGGCGATCGAGCGCTCGAGCTGCTCGAGCTCCACCGTGAAGCGCCCGGTCGCCGGGTCGAACGTCGCCGCCTTCTCCTCGAGGAAGCGGTTGATCTGCATCGCGGCGCCGCGGCCGTGGGCCTCGACCCCGAAGCGCACGCTGCGGAACAGGCCCGCGAAATACGTCACCAGGATTTGCCCGCGCATCGCCTCGGGCAGCTCCTTCTTCTTCACCATGAAGAGCACGTTGTGGGCGCCCATCACGTCGGCCTTCGCCTCTTCGAGCGCGGACGCGTGCTCCTCGAGCGCGGCGGTGACATCGACGCTCTTGCCGTCCTTCATCGCCATGGCGGGCCCGAGGCTGTGGCTCAGCTCGTGGAACAAGACCTCGTCGAAGAACGCCTCGGCGGTCAAGAGCGGGAGCTGCGCCGGCGTGAGGATGCGCTCGCCGATCGGCTTCATGATGGCCGCGAACTTCGTCTCGATGACGTTGCGCATCAGCACCTTCTTGCTCCCCTTCTCCTTGCGCACGCGCTCGTCGTTCGGGAGGTTGAAGGCGATGGTCATCACGCCGCGGCGCGCGTCGCCCGAGGCGTAGGCGAGATCGACGACGCGGATGGGGCTCTCTTTGCCGCGACCGGGACGCATCTCGAGCGGCACCGGCAGGTTGCCTTGCATGTCGCCGAGCAACGACTTGTAGCGGGCGAGCTTCTTCGAGGCCTCGGGGTCGGCGACCGTGACGAACGCCTCGAAGGCGGCCTTCTGGCCCTTGAGTTCGTCTTCGTAGGTCTCGTACGGGCCGATCGTCACCTCGACGGCGCTGTCGAGATCCATCCAGTCTTTGTCCGACTGCAAGTAGTCGTTCGAGGCGAAGGCGGCCGCGCGCGACGTGACGAAGCGCGACAGCGACTTGTTCGCCGTGAGCTTGCCGGCCTCGCGCAGCTTGGCGGCGGCGGGCTCGAGCCACTCTTTGTATGCCTGCGAGTACGGCACGGCCGTGAGCTTGGCGCCTTCGCGCACGACGACGGTGAGGAGATCGAGCAGCGATTTCTCGGCGTCGGGGTGCGCCTTCACGTAGGCGTCGAGCTCGGCCGCTTCCAAGTCCTCGGGGTAGAAGCCCGCGCCCCGAGGCCGCACCGCTTGCACGGCGAAGGCGTGATGATCGAGCCGGTCCCAGGGCCCGCGCATGATGTTGAAGTACTCGAGCTTGAGGCGCCCGAGCGCGCTCGTGTCGCGGGCGAGTCGCTCGGCGAGCTCGGGGTTCTTCGCGTAGGCCTGGCGCGCGAACAGGGGCTCGAGCAGGCGCGCGGCGTCGATGAGCGACGTGAGCACACGGCGCTCGTTCTCGGGCAGGTGCGCGACGTTCGGCGCGAGCGTCACCTTCGCGAACTGGGCGATGCGCCGCTCGAGATCGGCGGTGGCGGCGGCGCTCGGATCGACCGGCTTCTTGA
>SYFR01000031.1 GCA_005800325.1 Myxococcales bacterium
ACACGGCGATCAAGATCGCGCCCGCGTACCCGGGCTCGGTCGTCCACGTGAACGACGCGTCGCGCGCGGTGGGCGTGATGAGCGCGCTGCTCGACGCGCAGAAGCGCCCCCTCTTCGACGACACGAACCGCGCCGAGCAGGAGCGCCTGCGCGTGCTCTTCAGCGAGCGAAAGGCGCAGCCCGTCGTTCCGCTCGCGGCGGCGCGGGCGCAGAGGCCGCGGCTCGCGCACGACGGCGGCATCATCCCGCGGCCGAGCGTCGTCGGGCGTCGCGAGCTCACGGTGCCGATCGCCGCCCTGCGGCCGTACATCGACTGGACGTTCTTCTTCTCGGCGTGGGAGCTCGCCGGAAAGTACCCGAGCATCTTCGAGCACCCCGAGCACGGGCGGGCGGCGCGAGAGCTGTTCGACGAGGGCAACGAGCTGCTCGATGCGCTCGTGAAGGACGGCGAGCTCTGCGCGCGGGGCGTCTACGGGTTTTACCCGGCAAACTCGGAGGGCGATGACGTGGTCCTCTTCACCGACGAGTCTCGAAGCCACGTCCTCGCGCGGTTTCCGATGCTGCGCCAGCAACAGGCCAAGGACAACAAGGCGCCGTGCCGCTCGCTCGCGGATTTCGTCGCGCCGCGCGAGAGCGGCCTCGTCGACTGGATGGGAGCGTTCGCGGTGACGGCGGGGATCGGCGCCGAGGCGATCGCCGCGCGCTACGTCGAAGCGCAGGACGACTACCGCTCGATCATGGTGAAGGCGCTCGCCGATCGGTTGGCCGAGGCCTTCGCCGAGTACCTGCACGAGAAGGTGCGCCACGAGTGGGGCTACGAGGCGGGCGCGCCGGTCACGAATGTGGAGCTCATCGCCGAGAAATTCCGCGGGATCCGCCCCGCGTTCGGTTACCCGGCGTGCCCCGACCACAGCGAAAAGGCGACGCTCTTTCGGCTGCTCGACGCGGAGCGCGCGGGCCTCGGCCTCACCGAGAATTTCGCGATGACGCCCGCGGCGAGCGTGAGCGGCCTCTATTTTCATCACCCCGAGGCGAGGTACTTCAACGTCGGGCGGCTCGGCCGCGATCAAGTCGCCGACTACGCCGCGCGCAAGGGCGTCTCGACGCGGGAGATCGAGCGGTGGCTGCGCTCGTCGCTCGACTACGAGCCCGACGCGAACAGCGACGCGGCGTGAGCGAGCCGGCTACTTCTTCGGTGGCTCGTTCTTCAGCGGCTCGAATAGCAGCGACGCGGAGTTGATGCAGTAGCGCTGCCCGGTCGGGAGCGGGCCGTCGTCGAAGAGGTGCCCGAGGTGCGCGCCGCACGCCGCGCAGAGCGCCTCGACCCGCCGCATGCCGTGGGTCGTGTCGCTGTCGGTCGCGACCGCGCTCGGCTCCACGGGTTGCCAGAAGCTCGGCCAGCCGGAGCCCGAGTCGTACTTGGCCTCGGACGAGAAGAGGAGCGCGCCGCAGCACGCGCAGCCGAAGGTGCCCGCGTCGTGGCAATCCCAATAGCGGCCGGTGAACGCGCGCTCGGTGCCGTGCTGGCGCGTGATGCGGTAGGTCTCGGGATCGAGCGCTGCGCGCCACTCGGCCTCGGTCTTCACGACGGGAAAGCGCTTCATTCACTCAGCTTACTTCAGACGAGTGGCGAGCGCGGGAGCGCGGCATTCGCTGACAGCGCGGGCAAAAGTGGGTGCCACGCGCGCCGACGACGATGCGCTCGAGCGTGCGGCGGCAGCGGCGACACGGCTCGCCGTCGTGGCCATAGACATCGAGCCGCTGGCCGAACGCGCCGACGTCGCCGTTCACGGTGCGGTAGTCGCGCAGCGTCGTGCCGCGCGCTGCGATCGCCGCCGTGAGGACCTCGACGGTGGCCCGGTGCACGCGGGCCGCGGCCTCGAGCGACAGGCGCCGGCCGGGCAGGAGCGGGTGCACCCGAGCGCGCCAGAGCGCCTCGTCGACGTAGATGTTGCCGAGCCCCGCGACCGGGCGCTGAGACAAGAGCAGCTGCTTGAGCGGGGCGCGGCTTCGGACGACGCTCGCGAGGAGCGCGGCGGGCGTGAAGCTCGAGTCGAGGGGCTCGGGCCCGAGCGCCGCGAGCGTCGGCAAGGTGCGGTAGTCGCCGCGCGGAACCACGACGCAGCGCCCGAATCTACGCGGATCGCGAAAGGAGAGCGTGCGCGGCTCGTCGCCGTCGAGCACGAGGCGCACCCGCTCGTGGTCGGGAGGCGGCTCGGGCGACAAGACACCCGTCATGCCGAGGTGAATGACGAGCTCGTCACCGCCGGAGAGCGGCAAGATGAGAAACTTTCCGCGCCGGAGCACCGCCACGATGCGCTGACCCACGGCGCGCTCGAGCCGCGCGTATTTCGGGCCCACGGGCGCGGCCACGCGACCGGCCGAGAGGATGCGCCGCCCGGTGAGCCAGGGCGCGAGCTCGCGGCGCACGGTCTCGACCTCGGGCAGCTCCGGCACAGCGCGGATCTAGCGTCGCGCGCGGCGCACGTCGAGGCGCGGCGGCGCGGACATGCCGGCCCTGTCACATGAAGGCGGGCCGCTGTGGATCGGCAAGCGATGTAGGATGCTCGGGCGATGGGGATCGGAACCGTGTATTTGGCCGCGCTGATCGTCGGGCTCGGGATCCTGCTCGTGCAGGTCGCGATGGGGTCGAAGGACGCCGACGGCGGCGGCGACGCGGGCGGGAAGGACTTCGGCATCAAGGACTTCGGCGGCGAGCACGCTGCGGGCAAGGACTTCGGCGGCCAGCACGGAGAGGCCGGGGTCGGCGGGCTCGTGTCCATGTTCGCGTCGACACGCTTCTGGATCTTCGCGTTCTTCGGCTTCGGGTTCTCGGGCTCGCTGCTCCACTACGTGCTCGCCTCCGGCTTCGTGGCGACGCTCACGACGGCGCTCGCGCTCGGGCTCTTCGGGGGCGGCGGCGCGGCGCTCGCGCATCGCGCGTTCGTCAAGGCCGCGGCGCCCCCGCTCGCGCACACGAGCAGCGCCGCCGGCAAGGTGGGCCGCGTGCTCGTGCCGATAGCAAACGGCGAGCTCGGCCAAGTGCGCATCGAGCTGCGCGGCGCCACCCTCGATCTGCGCGCCCGCACCGATGGCGGGCCCATCGAGCGCGGCGACACCGTCGTCGTCGAGGAGGTCGAGGGCGAGATCGCCGTCGTGTCGCGAGCCCCCCGCGAGCTCGCGTAGCGCAATCCGACGAGGCCGCGGTCGGGTCGCGAGGCCCATGGGCGCGTGCCGCTCTTGCGCAAGTCGCGGGGCGTGAACCGCGCGCGCACTTCTGTTAGGGTCCGCGGCCTATGCAAATCCCGGGGTGGATGGGGCAGGGGTCGGTCCTCGTGGCGAGCGCGGCGAAGCGCTCCGCGGCGCTCGACGATCCGGAGTTCGGGACGACGCTGCTCTTCGGTGCGGTGGGCGTCGTCGTCGCGTTCGCGGTCCTCGTGTGGATCTTGAAGCGCCTCTTGCTCATCTGCGGTCCGCACGAGGTGCTCGTCTTCAGCGGCCGCTCGAGCACGCTCGCGGACGGCACCGAAGCCGACTACACGATCGTCCAGGGCGGTCGCGGCCTGTTCCTCCCGATCCTGCACCGGGTGAGCCGGATGGACATGCGCCTCTTCCCGCTCGAGCTCACCGTGCACAACGCCTACTCGCGCGACGGGATCCCGCTCACGGTCCGCGCGATCGCGAACGTGAAGCTCTCGGGCCAGCCCATCATCCTGCGCAACGCGGTCGAGCGCTACCTCGATGCGCCCACGCACACGATCGCCTCGCAGGCGCAGTCGACGCTCGAGGGCGTGTTGCGCGAGGTGGTGAGCGGCCTCACGCCAGAAGAGGTGAACCAAGATCGCCTCAAATTCGCCCACTATTTGCTCGAGAACGCGCGCGACGATTTCGACAAGCTCGGGCTCGAGCTCGACGTGCTCAAGGTGCAGCACGTGAGCGACGATCAGAACTATTTGCAGAACCTCGGCCGCGCGCGCATCGCCAACATGCTGCGCGACGCCGAGAACGCCGAGAACGCCGCCAACCAGACCGTGGCCGAGGCGACGGCCGAGGCCAAGCAAACGGCCGAGACCGCGACCAAGCACGCCGAGACCGTGGTCATCCAGGGAAAAAACGAGGCCGCCGCGGAGCTCGCGACGCTCGAGGCCGAGGCGCGCGAGGCCGAGAACCAGGCGGCCATGGCCGGCGAGACCGCGCGGATGGTGGCCGAGCAGCGGCTGCAAGAGCTGCGCGTCGATCTCGAGCGGCAGCGCCTGCACTGTGACGTCGTCCTGCCCGCCGAAGCGCAGCGCAAGGCCAACGAGCTGCGCGCGGCAGGCGAGGCCGCCCCCGCGATCGAGCTCGGCAAGGCCAACGCGGAGGCGCTCAAGCTGGTGGCGGGCGAGTGGGCGCGCGCGGGCGAAGCGGGGCGCGACGTCTACGTGCTCCAGCAGCTCGAGAGGCTCGCGAAGGCCGCGGCCGAGCGCGTCGAGAACAGCCAGATCGCCAGCATCAAGCTCGTCGCGGGCGACGAAAAAGCGCTCAGCGCCGTGCTCGCCAGCTACCCGGCCGCCGTGGGCAGCGTGCTGCGCGAGCTCGCCCACACGCTCGGTCTCGATATCAGCGCGGTCCTTGGCATGGGGAACGGAGCGCCACCGCCCCACGAGCCAACACCACGCGCGGGCGCGACGCAGCTCGGGCGTGGGGAGGTCGGGCGATGAACATCCTGTTGGCGATCGGACTCACGGCCCTCTTGGCCATCGGCTTCTTCCTCTACACGTTGACCAAGCTGCGCTACGTGGCCACGCCGGGCGAGGTGCTCATCCTCGCTGGCAATCAATACCGCCTCGCGGACCGCACCCACCGGGACGGCTACAAGATCATCGGCTACCGCGCGATCTGCGGCGGAAGCGCGATCCGCGTGCCGCTGTTCGAGGACGTGTACCGAATGGATTTGTCGAACATTCAGCTCGACATCGTGGTGCAGCACGCCTTCTCGAAGGGCGGGATCCCGCTCAACGTGCAGGGCGTCGCGCTCGTCAAGATCCCCGGGGCCGAGCCGCTGCTGTCGAACGCCGTCGAGCGCTTCCTCGGCCGCAGCCGCGAAGAGATCGCCCAGATCGCGCGCGAGACGCTCGAGGGCAACGTGCGCGGCGTGCTCGCGCAGCTGACGCCCGAGGAGGTCAACGGCAACAAGACGGCGTTCTCGACCCAGCTCATCAACGAGGCCGAGCACGACTTCGCCCGGCTCGGGCTCGTGCTCGACACGCTCAAGATCCAAAACGTAACCGACGACTCGAACTACCTCAACTCGATCGGCCGCATCCGCGGAGCCGGCGTTCGCCGCGACGCGAGCATCGCCGAGGCGCAGGCGCACGCGCAAGCCGCCGCTCAAAAGGCCGAGAACTGGTGCCAGAGCGAGCTCGCGGGCGTGCGCTCGAACCTCGCTATCGCTCGCAAAGAGACGGAGCGGCGCATCAAGGCGGCGATCTCCGGGCGCAAGGCGAACATCGCGGAGATCGAGGGCGCGGTCCGCGCCGAAATCGCGAAGACCGAGGAGGACATCCTCCGTCAGCGGGCGCGCGCCGTGCAGGTCGAGCGGCAGCTCGACGCCGACGTGGTGCAGCCGTGGTTCGCCGAGAAGCGCAAGCTCGAGGAGGGCGCGCGGTCGCAAGCAGCCAGCGTGCTCGAGCGCGGCCGGGCCGAGGCCCTCGCCCTTGGCAAGCTCGCGACGGAGTACAAGGCGGCCGGAAGCGCCGCGCGCGAGCTGCTCGTGTTGCAGCAGCTCATGCCGATGGTCCGCACCATCGCCGGGTCCGAGCGACCCACGATGGTGCGCGAGTGGACCGTGCTCGACGACACGGGCGGCGATGGCCTGGCGAGCAAGGCGATCCGCGTGAACGAGCAGCTGCGCGCGGCGACGGGCGTCGATCTCGTGAAGGCGGCCGGGAGACTTGGCGGCGCGCCCGAGCAGGCGAAAGCGGCACCGCCGAAGGCGACCTGAGCCGGAGGCGACCTGAGCCTTTCGCGGAGAGACGTCCAAGCGTTCGGGCGATGCAGCATTGACGCGCCGCGGGTGCGCCGCGATTAGGCTCGCACCATGCGGCTCGCGATGATCGGTACCGGGTACGTCGGCTTGGTCAGCGGGGCGTGCTTCGCCGAGACCGGCAACGACGTCGTGTGCGCGGACATCGACGCCGCAAAGATCGCGCGCCTCGGCGAGGGCAAGCTGCCGCTCTTCGAGCCGGGGCTCGACGAGATGGTCGCGCGCAACGCGGCGGAGGGGCGCCTCACGTTCTCGAGCGACGTGGGACGCGCGATCGCGGAGAGCGAGGTCGTGTTCGTCGCCGTCGGCACGCCGCCCCGCGCGGACGGCGCCGCGGATCTCACCGCCGTCGATCGCGTCGCCGAGACCGTGGCAACGAGCGCCGCGCGCCCCACCGTGCTCGTGATGAAGAGCACCGTGCCCGTCGGCACGAACGCGCGCGTGCGGCGGATCGTCGCCGGCGCGAAAGAGGCCATCCACGTCGTCTCGAACCCCGAGTTCTTGAAAGAGGGCAACGCCATCGACGACTTCATGCGGCCCGATCGCATCGTGCTCGGCTGCGACGAAGAGGACGCGCTCGCGCGCGACGTGATGAGCCGCCTCTATCACCCGGTGACCCTGAGCTCCGAGCGCATCGTGTGGATGGATCCGGCGAGCGCGGAGCTGACGAAATACGTGGCGAACACGATGCTCGCGATGCGGATCTCGTTCATGAACGAGGTCGCGTCGCTCTGCGAGAAGGTCGGCGCCGACGTGCACCTCGTGCGCAAGGGCGTCGGCTCGGACGAGCGGATCGGCAATAAATTCCTGCATGCCGGCCCCGGCTACGGCGGGAGCTGCTTTCCGAAGGACGTCGTCGCCCTCGTGCACACGGCGCGCGAGCTCGGAGTCGAGATCGAGCTCGCAAGCGCCACCGATCGGGTGAATCAGCGCCAGAAGGGCGCGCTCGCCCGCAAGCTCAAGTACGGCTACTTCGCCGGCGATCTGCGGGGCAAGCGCATCGCCGTCTGGGGCCTCGCGTTCAAACCGCGCACCGACGACGTGCGCGAGAGCCCGGCCTTGACGCTCATCGACGCGATGCTCGGCGAAGGAGCCGAGGTGCGCGCGCACGATCCGGAGGCGATGGGCAACGTGAGGGCGCTCTACGGCGAGCGCATCCAGCTGTGCGAGGACGCCTATCGCGCCGCCGAGGACGCGGACGCGCTCGTGCTCGTGACCGAGTGGCGCCAGTACCAAAACCCCGATTTCACGCGCCTCAAGCGCATCATGCGCCGGCCGCTGCTGCTCGACGGACGCAACATCTGGTCGGGCTACGGGCTGCGCGATCAGGGCTTCACCTACGACGGCATCGGCGTGCGCGGCTCCTGAGCGGTGTTCGTGCGATCGAGCGGGAGCCCGTTTCTCTCTCGCGGGACGCAGGCGTGCGCGTGTGATGCTTTCCTAACCGGAGCGGGGCGCTTAGGATCCCCCCTCAAAGAGGTTCACGATGCTTCGTCCTTGCCTTTCCTCGTTGGTGCTCGTGTCGGTAGCCCTCACTTCGCTCGTGAGCGGCGCGGCCATGGCAGAGTCCGTCTACCCCGCCGCCGATGGACCGGCACCCGCCGCGCCTCCCGCTACCGAGCCGGGAACGGGGCTGCAAGCGCCGGGCGGAGCGATTTCGCAAACTGACGCGCCGCCGCAGAAGCTCGAGCGCGTGCGCATGTCGGAGTACTTCAGCATCGGCCTGGGCGGCCTGTTCTCGGGCGGCGGCAACTTCTTCGACAAGCCGGGCGAGCAGACGCTTCCGGGGCCGAGCGGCGAGCCGGTGATCGTGACGCCGGAGTATCCGGGGTTCGCGGGCTCGGCGATCGGCGGCGGCGGCTTCATCGACTTGCGGATCATGGATTGGGGCGGCGTCGAGCTCGACATCGTGCATCAGGCCGACAAGGGCAAGGCGGAGCTGACGATCAACAACATCTCGAAGTTCGACATCGAGATCCAGCAGGCCAGCTTGCACCTGCCGCTGCTCTTCAAGCTCGTCATCCCGGCCGAGGTCGCGCAGCCGATGTTCTTTCTCGGGCCCGAGTTCGTGGTGCCCACGGGCGAGCGCGAGGTCGTCGAGGCGAACCAGACGTCGGGACCGGCGGGCGCCTTCACGACCAAGTTTGCGACTGCGCCCGAGAGCGCCACGCGCTTCATGTTCGGCTTCGGGTTCGAGTTCAAGCTGCCGGTGCCGGTCGTCGACGTGCGCATCCCGTTCACGCTGCGCGGCGCGTACAACCCGGGCGTCAGCGACAAGCGCTCCGAGCGGCAGAACACCTGCAGCTCGACGCCCGAGCCCGAGTGCAACGACTTCAACGGCGCCGCCGTGACGCAGGTGGAGTTCAAAACCGCGTTCCAGTGGCAGGCCGCCGGAACGCTCGGCTTGTCGGTGCATTTCTGACGCGGGCGACGGCGCTCGGGTGCGCGCTCTTCGTCGCGGCGTGGGCGGCGTGCGGCGGCGGCGGCAGCGA
>SYFR01000263.1 GCA_005800325.1 Myxococcales bacterium
CGCGGATCGAGCGCTCGATCCGCGACGACCAGCGCGAAGCTGCCGCCCGCAAACTCGTGGGCCCGACGCTGCTCGTGCGCGGCATGCTGAGCGACCTCCTGAGCGAGGAGGGCGCGCGACATTTCCTCACGCTCGTCCCGCACGCCGAATACGTGAACGTCTCCGGCGCCGCGCACATGGTCGCGGGAGACAGCAACGAGCGCTTCGGCGATGCGGTGCTCGAGTTCCTTCAGCGCCACGTGCCATCAGCACGCGCACCATCGCCGCACGACGATGCGATGGCGTCGCCTGCCGCGGACGGCACCGACGGGCGTCCGGCCGCGCGCGCGAACGATGCGCCTCGTGCCTCGAACGCACGCCCGCCGGGACACGATGCCGTGTGACGCCTCCGATCGGTGGCGGGTCGCATTCATCGCCGCTGCTGCACGCCTCGCGGTCGTTGTGTTCGCTTGGGACCGCTTCCCACCCGCCGCCGACGGCGTCTACTACCACGAGCTCGCGAGGCGCATCGCCGAGGGTCACGGCTACACCTGGCTCTGGCCCGATGGTGTCGTCACCGCCGCTGCACACTACCCGGTCGGTTACCCCGCGCTCGTCGCACCGCTCTACGCACTCTTCGGCTCTCGGCCGCTCGTGGCGATGCTGCTCAATGCCGCGCTCGGCGCGCTCGCCGCACCCGCGGTTCACGCTCTCCTCACGCACACGCGCTCGCGAAGGATCGCCTGCCTCGGCGCGCTCGTCGTCGCGCTGCATCCGGCGCTCATCGCGTACACGCCCGCGCTCATGACCGAGGGCATCACGGCCGCGCTCCTTGCGTGTGCAGCCGCCCTGGCCGCGAGCTCTCGCGCAAGTCGCGCGCGTTCGCCGCGAGGTCGGATGCCGTGGCTCGTCGCCGCCGCGTGTGGTCTCGTCCTCGGCCTCGCGACGCTCGTGCGCCCCCAGTGCCTCGCGCTCGCCCCGCTCTACGGGCTCGCCGCGCTGCCGCGCCGCACACGCGTCGTCTCAGCTCTCGGCACCTCGGCGCTCGTCACCGCGATGACTCTCGGGGTGTGCGCGCCGTGGACGCTCCGCAACTGCCGCGCGATGGGCGAGTGCGCGCTCGTCAGCGTCAATGGCGGCTGGAACCTCCTCATCGGCACGAACGCCGACGGGCGGGGCGCCTGGGCTCCGCTCGTCGTGCCGCCCGAGTGCAAGCACGTCTTCGATGAAGCTCAGAAGGATCGCTGCTTCGCGCGAGCTGCGCGCTCAAGAATCGCCGACGCCCCGACCGCCTGGCTCTCGCTCGTGCCCGCGAAGCTCGGCGTGACCTTCGACTACTGCGGCGCAGCCGGCTGGTACCTCGAGACGAGCAACGCGAGCGCGTTCGGCGAGCGGAGTAAGCTCGTCCTCGGCGCCATCGAGACCATCGTCTCGCGCGCCCTCCTCGGACTCGCGCTCATCGGCTGCCTGCCCTCACCGCGCGCGTCGTGGCGAAGGGCGCGTGTCGCGCTGACGCGCTCAGTCGTGTTCGCCGGGATCGCAGCGGCATTCTCACCCTACGGCGCCGTCGCGTTCGCCGCCCTTTGTGTCGCGCTGGTCGCATCGCGAGCGACGAAGAGCGCGCTTGCATCGACATCGCTCGCGGCGCTGGTGGTGACCGCCCTCACTCACGCGACGTTCTTCGGTGCGGGGCGCTATCAGCTCGTGGTGCTGCCGTTCGTCGCGGCCTTGGCCGTTCGGGGCGCGGTTCGGCTCGGTCGTCTTCCGCGGCTCGCACCACCGCGCGCTGCTACCATCGCCCCATGACGCGCGACGCGAAGGACGATGCCAATAGGACGAGCGCCCCACAATCCTTGGGCGTCATGTTCGAGTGCTGCCACATCTATCGTCGCATCTTCAAGCGCCCGGACGGGTCAGCGTACGAGGGACGGTGCCCGAAGTGCGGGCACCCAGCGCGCGTGCTCGTGGGCGAAGGCGGCAGCGCCAGCCGCGTGTGGCGCTCCACCTAGCACGATGAGCCGCAGCTTCGCGACGTGACCTACCGAAGCGCGAACTGCTCGAGCGCCTCGACGACCTCGCAGACGGGCAGTCCGATCACGTTGGTGTGCGAGCCCACGAGGCCCCGCACCAGCATCGCGCCGATCCCCTGCAGCGCGTACGAGCCCGCCTTGTCACGCCCCTCACCTGTGGCCACGTAGCGGGCGACCGCGGCATCGTCGAGCTCGCGAAACTCGACACGCGTCCTCACGGTACGAGCCACGACGCGGCCCGAGCCTTCGCTGTCGTCAAGGGCACCACCCGCGGCAAGCGCGAACCGAGTCGCGACCTCGTGCACGGCCCCGGCGAGCGTGCGAATCATCGACCGTGCGTCGGCGTCATCGACCGGCTTGCCGAGGATCTTCCGCTCGCCGTCCGGGCTCGCGATGACCACCGTGTCCGCAACGAGCACCGCGCGCGCCGCCCTGGCCTCGTCGAGCCCAAGCGCAGCCTCGAGCTTGCTCGCCACGATGCGCTCGATGTATGCCGTCGCCGCCTCGCCGTCGCGAACGGACTCGTCGATATCGACCGCCCGCACGACGAGCGGGACCCCGAGCTCCGTAAGCAGCATGCGCCGCCGCGGCGAGCCGGACGCGAGGAGCAGGGCGTGACCCGTGCCGCTGTTCATCGCGCCTGCCATAGCACAGCCGCACGAGCCAGAGCCGCCTCTGCCGCCGGAGCTTCGTGCTATTCGGGCGATCGTGATCCCGCGGATGGCCAAGGTCGCGTGCACTGCCACGGCGATCGCGCTCGCGGAGCTCACCCTCGCCGCGCCCGCGCAAGCCTCCGGCGCATGCCAGCCCGAGAGCGGTCTGTCCGCCTGCATCTCGGCCGACAACTGGTGGCCGTCACCGACCGGCTCCTTTGCGTGGCTCGGCCCCTCGCGCACCGTCGAACGCGGCTCGGCGTCGTTCGCCCTCGCCACGACCTATCTGCACCGCCCGGTCGGCTTGAGCGTCAGCTCGGCCACGCCCGACGGGACGACCGTCTGGGCCGTCGAGGACGCCCTCCGCGCTTCGCTCGGTGCCGCGGTCGGCGTCACTTCCCGCCTTCAGCTCGAGGTCGCGCTGCCAGTTGCGGTCTTTCAACGCGGGGCGGGGACCTCACACACAGAAGGCAGCGACGTGTCGCTTCCGACGAGCGCCATCGGCGACGTTCGCTTCGGTCCGACCGTGGCTCTCGCCAACGAGGACTTTGCAACGTCGAACCTGGCCGTCGCCGCGCGCCTGCTCGTGACGGCTCCTACCGGCGATCCCGACGCCTTCGTGTCGGCGCCCAGCGCCGTGTTCGCGCCCTCGGCAACGACAAGCTACCGGCGGGGCGCGTTCGAAGCGGCGATCGACGTCGGCGCTCGTGTGCGGCGCCACGCCGAGCTCGGCGGCGCGCTCATTGGCAACCAGCTCTCGCTCGGAGTCGGCGCAGGCTTCGATGTACTCCGCGACGCGTGGCTCACGCTCGGCGCTGAGGCAGCATGGCTCTTCACGCTCGAACAGCAGCTCGTCGAGGTCGCCGACCCGGCCGCTCTCGAACCACGCGAGGCCCCCGCGAACGTGCCACACATTCCCGCCGAGTGGCTAGTCACGGCGCGCACGAACCACTTCTTCGAGAGACGCATGCGACTCTCTGTCGGCGTCGGTGGCGTGCTGCCCACGAGCCTGCCGACCGACGTCACCGCCCCGGCGTTTCGCGCGCTGGCCACGGTCGCGTTCACCGCAGCGCTCGCCGACGTCCGCTGACCGCAGGCGCAAGGACACACGCTCGCGGGTGCGCCCCGCAAAGGCCGCACGCACGTTCGGCTCAAAACACCCGCGGCGGCACGTGAATGGTGTCGCCCGCCTGCAGCGGTACGTCGGGGATCTCGTTGTTCGTGATGGCGTCGTAATCGACGGTCACGGCCAGCGTCTTTCCTTGCGCGCTGCGACGCAGCACGATGGCATTTTTCCGGGCGAGCGAAGTTAGCCCGCCGGCCTCCGACACCGCGCGCACCAGCGTCATGCCTGGCTCGAGCGGAAGGGCACCGGCGTTCTTCACCTCGCCGGTGACAACCACGCGCTTCGAGTTGTACGCCTTGACGCTGACGACGACGCTCGGATCCGTGAGGACCTGCGCTTCCATCAGCCTGTTGCGCACGAGCTCGCTGATCTCCTGCGGCTCGAGGCCCGCGATCTTCAATCGCTGGACGTAGGGCACGTCGACCGTCCCGTCCGGGGCCACCGTGAACTCCGTGGGCAACTTGTCCTCACCGACGATGTGCAGCACGAACACGTCGCCAACGCCGACGCTCGTGGCCTCGACCGGGGGCGGCAAGACGACGGGCGCGGGCCGCTCATGACAGCCGACGGCCGCGCTTCCAATGGCAAGCATCAGCACCACCGCGAGCAGCACGTGGAGCCGTGACGCGAGCCGTAACGCGACGGAGCCCAAGCGCGTCTCGCCTACATGAACCAGCGCGCACCGACGAACGCCGCGATGTTCTGGTACGCCAGCCGATCGAGGCCCGTCACGTTAGGAAACGCGAGCGCGGTGCTGCTGAAATAGCCCGTGTAGCTGAGCTCGGCGTCGATACCGACGTAGTCCTTCACGCGGTACTCGCCGAAGAGGCGCCCATCGACGCGGAAGTCCGTCCAACCCGCGGGCTGCCCGAAATCGGGGTTCGACTGCGCCGGAAACACGACGGCGCCGGCGGCGGCCTCGGCGAGCAACAAGAACGCCCCGCCGAAAAGGTAATTGAACCGCACGTACCCTTGATCCTTCTCGGCGTACGTCCCGAGGTAGCTGTCCTGAAAGTCGCGCGCAAATCCGACGGCTAGGCCGGACAAGAGCGGGGACACCTTCATCGGATCGCTCGTCGCTGCCGGCGTGAAGAACCACTTCAACTCGGCCTGGGCGATGACGCTATCGAAGTCCTCGTCTTGCCCGCTGTAGAAGCTGGCGCCCCAGCCGACCATCGCGAGCGCGCCGAAGGACGGCGTGATGAGGCCGTTGACGCCGACGCGCGTGCGCAGCGGGTTCGAGTTGGTCTTGGCCGTCGCGCCCGTGGCCGACGGGTAAGAGACGAACCCGATGCGGGCGTCGTAGATGAGCGCGGTGCGCGGCAAGAAGCGCCAGCGGCCCCGCGTGGTGACGTCGTTCTGCAGATTGTTGAGCCCCGAAAAGTCTCCGTCTTCGAAAAACGTACCGCCGAAGGCGTAGCCGAGGCGCCAGTCGAGCAAACCGCTCCCCGGTGTCCACACCAGCTCGACGCCGGCGTCCGGCGCGATGCGGTTGAAGCTGTCGGCAGCGAGGCCTTCGTTCGTCGGCCGGACGGCGCGCGTCACGCCGCCAAACACCCGACCGGACCAGGTCTCGCCCTGCAAGATGTCCAGATTGAGTCGCGCGAAGCCGGACAGATGGCGGTTTTCTTGCAAATTCGCCTGCCCGAGCTCGCTGCCGGACACGGGGATGAACTCGTTGTACGTGACGCCCGTGTCGAGCCGAAACCCGAACTGCGGCGGAGGCGCGTCACCACGACGCTGGGCGCCGAGCGTCGCGATCGAGAAAGACGGCGACACGCGAAGTCTCAAAGCTCCGATCGGATCTTCGGTCGCCTCACGGTGAAAGAAGTTCGAGTCGTAGCCGAAGTCGACGGCCACGCCGGGGTGAAGCTCGAAGTCGCCGAACAAAAAGCCCGCGCCCTCCCGGTACTGGCGGTCACCGAGCCACACCGGCTCCTGCGCCCCCGCGGTCGTCCCCAAGAGCATGCATGCCGCGAGGCCAGCGGCGATCGGTAATTTGGTTTCCATCAAGACGGAGCCCGGCGCGAGCTTAGTCGCAGGGCCTACGACCTTTCAAGAATCATTCAGACCGAATCCGCGCGAGCGCGATAGTGCGCGGCAGGCGGCGTCACTCGAAGCAAGATGCGCAGGTGGGAGGCTCGGTGATGAGCGGCGGCGTGGGGAAGGTCGTAGTCTGCTCCTCGCCTGGCAGATCCCCCTCGATCTCGAGCTTGGTGTCGCTGTCACCGACGGCCACGATCTCCTTGCCGATGCACTGGCGCGCCTCGGCGTCGAGCTGGAGCGCGCGCTGGTGCAAGACGGAGATGATCGTGTACTCGTGCCCGCTCAGCTCGGAGTCGCCGCGCTCGACGGCCACCTGGAGAGCCTTGACGCGGTCGAGCACTTTGCGCAGCGCGACATCGAGCTGGTTCAGCTTGTCGTCGAGGCACAAAGTCTTGACGACGTCCTTCTTGTTGCGGGCCTCCGAGAGTTCGCGGCTCACGGTGTCGCGAATTCGCTCCATGGCGGCGACGAAGGTGTTCGCCTGCTCGAGTTGCTCTTTGGGCGCAAGGCTCACGGTCTTCGCCGCGCCCGTGGCGTCGATCAGCGGCTCACCGGTCCCGTTGTCCTCGGCGGTCGCAACGCCGTGGCCGACGAAGGCCACGAATGCGCCAAGAATCCAAAATGCGACGGCTTTTTTACGCAACATGCGCCTCGGTCTTCCCCTATGGCCCGACTATAGGCCGCAGCTTGAGGAACTGTCAACGCGGCCACCGTGCCGCATCGTGTATCGGGTGCTTGGTCGGCGCCGACCGTTCACGCCGCCGCCTCTCGGCCATGCTCACTGCGTGTGCCGACTGCGGCTCGACGTGCACGCGGGCGGCAAGCTGAAGAGCGTTGACGTCCGCCACCCGAACCTGCCCTGCGCTACTGCTTGACGAACGTGATCGGGATCGAGACGATGGCGGAGCCGCCCTCGGGGGGGCTAAATCCTCCGCCCGAAACCACGCCCTTGAGGCACCCAACGATGGGCCCAAGCGCGCCGCCGCCGCCACTTACCGATTTCACTTCGCCGTTTGCTCCAATTTTTGCGACCAGCGTCACGCTGCCTGCCATCTCGGGATTCGAGTTCAGGCCCGTCTGGTAGCACTGACGGAACCGTCCCTTCATCCTCGCCACGGTGGCCGAGGCGTTGGCGACGTTACCGCCTGCGACGCCCGCGCCGCCGACGCTCACGCTGCCGGTCGGACCTTTCACCTCGGTCGTCGTGCCGGCTCCGGTCGCAGGACCGCCTGTCCCAGTGCCGCGGTCGCCGATATCGCCGAGGGTCCGGCCGTCCGCGGCGCCGAGCGGCCCGGTGCCGCCTCTGCCAGTTCCGCCGAGGCCCCTGAGCCCACCCGGATCGCCTGAGCCCGCGCCTGCTTCGGAGCGCGCAGCTTCGTCGAGCATGCCGGCCGGAACTTCGCCGGTTCCGAGCACGCCATCGGTCGCGACGCCACCTTGGCCAAGCGCACCGAGCGTCTGAACGTCGAGCTCGGCGAGCGCCGATGCAAGCTCGGAAGCCTTGGCGTCAGCGGCGGCCTTCGCGGCCTCACCGGGTTTCGCGTCACCGCCGGCAGCGGGCTTCGCGCCGGCGCCACCAGTCGATGCCGCCTGCTGCTTCGGTGCGTCGGCGGCAGCCGCTGCGGTGGTGGCGGCCGTCGGCTTCTCGTCGCTCACCTGCTTCTCGGCTGGCGGCGGAGGCGGCAGGCTCTTCACCGACTCGATGAGCTGGTTGACCACGGCGTCCTCGTCGGGAAGGACCGGATCCATCCAGTCCGAATACACGAGCGCCACGAGGAAAAAATGCAGCAGGAACGAGAACGCCGCGACGATGGTCGTGAACCAGTCGATGTCGCCGGCGACGCCCTTGCGCACCGAGACGGGCAACTGCGGCTTCGGCTGTGCCGGCGGCGGCACCACGAACTGGAACAGGAACGTCGTGTCACCTACGACGACCTTGCCGCGCGAATCGTCCGCGATCGCGATTCGGTGAAAGTTCGCGCCCTTGTCGGAGACTGGCTTGGCCTGCGCCTTGAGCCCGGAGAGCTCGCTGATCCCGGTCTTCAGCGCGACGCGGCCCCCCATGCCCTCGATGAAATTGAGGTGATACTCGCCGTTGATCAGCTCGAAAAGCTTGAAATTCGGCGGGATCTTGCGGCTCGGAACGACGAAGGTGTTCTTCTCGCTGGGTCCGATGGTGACGTCGGCCCGCAGCTTGATGAGCCGCTCGTCCACCACCTTGCCGCCCTGCACGACGCCGATCCGTAGGATTTTCGGGCCCGCCTGCTGCGAAACCGCACGCATCACGGCGGTCATGCGGCCGGGGCGGCCTGAAGGGCGCAAGCTCTGTGATTGCTGCTGCATCGACGGTTCCTTTGCGGCGCGCGCCATGTCGTGCCGACCGATAGAGATTCGGGAGCCTACACGGACGGTTTCCCGGGGTCCAGCCCACGGCACCGCCTCGCGTCGGACGTGCCGGTTTCGCGGAAGATTTCAGCCGTCGTCGCCATTCGCGCTCAGCGCACGCCTTCGACGCCCGCTCCGTCGCTCTCGCCGCTCTTGGGTGCGGCGCCGCGGCAGCTCGAGCCCGACCTCGCCGAGCCCAGCACCGAGCGCGTCGACGACGCGGTTGACGAGAGCGCGGTGAGCGCTGAGCGCCGCCGGCAGCGCACGCCGCGCCCCGAGAGCGATCCCGGCGGCCACGAGCGCCAGCGGGACCGCGGCGTACGTGGCGCGCAGCCCGCCGGTCACGAAGCCGAAGACCATGCTCATCGTTCCGCCGGCGAGGGCGACCCCGAGCCCAGCCCGCGGCCACGCCTCGAGGGCCCTGAGCTCACTCTCTCGCTGCGCCACGGCTTCGTTGATCGCCGCCAAGCGCTCGCGATCGTCGCGCGCCGCGAAATACGCCTCGACGAGCTCACGAAGCCAGCGCGGATCGCCCGCCGCGGGAGTGCCGCTCGAGACGAGCCCGCGCAAGGCCTCGACCGTGAGCGGCTCGCCAGCCGGAAGGTCCATGTGCAAGGCACGGCGCGGGACGCGGGAGATCGCCCACGTAATCGCCGTCACAAGGCCTGCTGCGACGCCGCCTGCGATCATGCCCAGCGTTTATGCCCAGCGTTTATGCCCAGCGTTGATGCCCAGCGTTTATGCCCAGCGTTGATGCCCAGCGTTGATGCCCAGCGTTCATGCCCAGCGTTCATGCCCAGCGTTCATGCCCAGCGTTCATGCCCAGCGTTCATGCCCAGCGTTCATGCCCAGCGTTCATGCCCAGCGTTCATGCCCAGCGATA
>SYFR01000264.1 GCA_005800325.1 Myxococcales bacterium
AGCACGGCGGCCCGCAACAAGCTCGGCGCCCCGCAACAAGCTCGGCGCCCCGCAACAAGCTCGGCGCCCCGCAACAAGCTCGGCGCCCCGCAACAAGCTCGGCGCCCCGCAACAAGCTCGGCGCCCCGCAAAAAAACGGCCGACTCTCCGGGTGAAGAGCCGGCCGCATCGAGCAGCAGGCGCGCTAGCGTCGAACGAGCCGAGTCTCGAGACGGTGAGCCGCCTCGCGATCGCTAGCCCAGGAGCGCGCGCGCCGTACTGCTTAGGCTCACATCCCGCCGCCGCCAGCGCCGCCCGAGAGGCCGTTCTCGCAGGTGTCCTTGAACGTCATGTTCAGGCCCTTGAGCGTGGTGACCGTCTTGCCGCAATCGCAGGGATTCACGAGCGCCTTGAGGGCCGGTGTCGCCTCGCAGGTCGAGATGCAGCCGTTCATCATGGAGCCGTTGAGCCAGAGATCTTTCTCGGCCGCCTCGCCGGAGAAGTCGCAGAGCTTCATGCCGCCGACCTCTTCGGTGCCGCAGTCGTAGAGCGCCGCGCACGCGCCCGCGCAGTCGAGCGTCGGCTTCTCGCAGCCGCCGCCCGCGCCGCCAGCGGAGCTGGTCGTCGTCGTGGCATCGCCGCCCGCGCCGCCGCCGGTCGTCGTCGTCGTCGTCGTCGACGCCGTCGTCGCCGAGCTGGTGCTGGTCTCCTCGTCGCCGCAGGCCACGCCGGTGAGAGCCGCGCCGCCGCCGAGCAGCGCCGCAAGGAACATCGAAGTACGCGCGTTCATGATGATCTCCAAGTGGATGGGAATTGATGGGTCGCCCCAGAGCGCAGGGACCACCCACGCCGAGAGGCCGGCTCTATAGCGCAATTCGCGCGTTTTTCAACCTTTACGGGTCGCCTGGCGCCGTCTGGGTGGGATCGACGACGGGGGGTCGCGGCGTCTCTCCACGCCCATGCACCACGGCCCCGCTCGAACCGGCCCTCCCCGAGAGGGTCGGGCGACGACGACGCGCGGCTCGCCGTCAGCCGTCGCGGCGGATCATGAAGTCGCCGAGCACCAAGAGGTCCATCTGGGTTCGCAAGAAGCAGGCGAGCGCCTCTTCCGGTCGGCACACGACGGGCTCGTTCTCGTTGAACGACGTGTTGAGCACGAGCGGCACTCCGGTAAGCTCGTAGAAGCACCGGATGAGCCGGTAGTAGCGCGGGTTCTGCTCCTCTCGCACCGTCTGCAGCCTCCCCGAGCCATCGACGTGCGTGACCGCAGGGATCCGCGCGCGCTTATCCTCGCGGATCGGAAACACCTTCATCATGAAGGGCACCTCGTCGTCGTCCTCGAACCACTCGGCGACGGCCTCCCGCAAGACCGAGGGCGCGAACGGGCGAAACGACTCGCGCCGCTTGATCTTGAGGTTGAGGATTTCCTTCATGTCGGCGCGCCGAGGGTCGCCGAGAATCGAGCGATTCCCGAGCGCGCGCGGCCCCCACTCGAGCCGCCCCTGAAACCACCCCACGACCTGGCCCTCCGCCACGCAGCGAGCCGCGCGCAAGCAGAGCTCGGCCTCGTCCTTCACCTCCTCGACGACGCACCGCGCCGCGGCGATCTCCGCGCGATGCTCCGCGACGCACGCCTCGAGCTCGGCGCGGCTGCTGCCGGGGCCCCAGTACGCGTGGCTCATCACGAAGCGCCTGCCCGCGCGCCACGCCTCGGCCCCGCCGCCTACGCTCGCGGACACGAGATCGCGATGGACCGCGAAGGCCGCCCCGAGCGCGCCGCCCGCATCGCCCGCCGCCGACTGCACGTAAACGCGAGAAAATGGCGTATTTCGCCGAACTCTGCCGTTCGCCACGGAGTTGTTGGCGCAGCCGCCCGCGAGCGCCACGGCGTCGACGCCGTACTTCGCGTGCACGGTGTTGAGCAGGCGAAAGAAGCACTCTTCGTAGCGAGCCTGCGCCGAGCGCGCGAGATCCTTGTGGCGCTGCGTGAGCGGCTCATCTGGCTTGCGGCGCGGACCGAGCAACTTGCACAGCTCGCCCGCGAACAAGTCTCCGAAGCTCGGCGCCCCGCCCTGCCACTCGAAGTCGAGCTTGTCGGTGTGGTGCCGAAAGTACGCGAGCTCGAGCTCGAAGGTGCCGTCCGATTTCGTGCGCACGATCTCGCGCATCGCGTCGAGAAAGCGCGGCTCGCCATACGGCGCGAGTCCCATCACCTTGTATTCGTCGCCATAGTGCGGGTACCCGAGGAACTGCGTGATGGCCGTGTAGAACGCGCCGAGCGAGTGCGGGAAATAGACCGCCGCGTCCACGCCGACGTTGCCGCCTTCCGCGAGTCCCCACGCCGCGCTCGCAAAATCGCCGAAGCCATCGACGCTCACGGCCGCGCAGCGCTCGAACGGCGCCACCAGGGCGGCCGAGGCGAGGTGCGCGCGGTGGTGCTCCACGTGATGCAGCTCGGCGCGCACGCGCTCCCCCGGGAAGGCGCGGCGTAGCTCGTCCAGGGCCCCGACCACCTTGGCGCGGTTCTTCAAACGCTCGGCGAGCTTGGCGAGGCTCGGCCGGCGCGCGACCAGGAACTTGAGCCGCGGTCCCCAGTTGGCCTGCGGATCGCGGTTGATGGCGACGTGGTCGACGTCAGCGAGCGTGATCCCCGCCTCCGCGACGCAGTACTTGATCGCCTCGCTCGGAAAGCCGGCCCAGTGTTTGATGCGCCGAAACCGCTCTTCTTCGACCGCGGCGACGAGCACGCCGCCGCGCACGAGGCAGGCCGCCGCATCGCCGTGATACGCGTTGATGCCGAGGATGGTCGCCATGAATCGTTCTTCCTGTCGTCGGCAACCTGGCTGGCGCGACGCAGTTATAGCGGAAACTGTTGCCCGCGAGAGGCACGCGATTCAGGCTCGGCGCGATGGTGTTCGTGACCGTAGGCACCGGGCTCGAGCCGATGATGCGCCTGCTCATGAAGGTCGATGAGCTCGCGGGCGCCGGCGTGCTCGATGACGTGTTCGTCCAGAGCGGCAACAACCCCGCGTTTCGCCCGCGGCACTGCAAGTGCGAGTCGCTGATGCCGCTCGAGCGCTTCGAGGCGATGGTCGCGACAGCCGAGCTCGTCATCTGTCACGCGGGCGCGGGCACCGCCATCCAGGTGCTGCGCGCCGGCAAGCAGGCGGTGATGATGCCGCGCCGCAAGAAGCACGGCGAGGTCGTCGACGATCATCAGCTCGAGCTCGTGCGCGCGCTCGCCGAGGAGGGTCGCGTCGTGCCCGTGTACGAGGCCGAGGAGCTCGAGCCGGCGATCGCCGAGGCCCGCCGCCGCGCGGCGATCCCGAGCGTCGCGGAGCCCGCCCGCATGATCGCGCTCGTCGAGGCCGCCTTGCTCGAGCTCGGCGGGCGCCACGCCAAGAAGAGCTCCTGAGCGATGCGCGACGAGACCGCGGAAGGCGACCCTCGCGACGTGCGCCCGGTGCCAACCCCGTGCGCGGGCGTCGCGCGGCGCACCAAGGTGGCCGACGCGCTCGCGATCCTCGAGCGGCGCATCTCCCCGCTCGCCGCCGAAGACGTCGCCGTGACGCTCTCTGCCGGCCGCGTCGCCGCGTGCGACGTCAATGCGAAGGTGGCCGTGCCGCATTTCGCGCGGTCGATGATGGATGGCTACGCCGTGGTCGCCGCGTCGACCCGCGGCGCGACCGAGCTCGAGCCGCGCCCGCTGACGGTGGTCGGCGAGGTGCGCGCCGGCGGAACGAACCCGCTGTCGCGGCCGCTCTCCGACGGGGAGGCCCTCCGCGTCACCACGGGCGCGCCGATCCCGGAGGGCGCGAACGCCGTGCTCATGGCCGAGCACGCGCTCCCGCTCGACGCGACCCACGTCGGCGCCACCCGTGCGGTCGAGGCGAACAAGCACGTCGGCCCGATCGGGGAGGACGTCGCGCTCGGCAGCCGCGTCGTCGTGCGCGGTCGCGTCTTGAGACCGCAGGACGCGGGCCTCATCGCGAGCGTGGGCGTGGGCGAGCTCTCGGTCGTCCGTCGGCCGCGCGTCATGATCCTCGTCACCGGCGACGAGCTGCTCCGTCCCGGAGAGCTGCCGCACGGCACGCGCATCGTCGACTCGAACAGCGTGGTCCTCACCGCCCTGGCCCAGCGCGACGGAGCAGGCGTCGTCGAGGTCGCGCGGCTCCGCGATGGCAAAGAGACGCTCGAGCGCGCGCTCGATGCCGTCGACGCCGACGTGGTGCTGCTCTCCGGCGGCTCGTCGGTCGGCCCGGAGGATCATGCGCCGCACGTCGTCGCCGCGCTCGGCGAGCTCGCGGTGCATGGCGTCGCGATGCGCCCGGCGAGCCCCGCGGGTTTTGGATTTCTTCCGCGCGCGCGCACGGTGTTCCTCCTGCCGGGCAACCCCGTCTCCTGCCTCTGCGCCTACGAGTTCTTCGCGGGCCCCAGCATTCGCGCGCTCGGTGGGCGCTCGCGCCGCTGGCCCCACCGCCAGGTGACCGCACCGCTCGCGACGAAGCTCGCCTCCGCGCTCGGCCGCACGGACTACGCGCGCGTTACGTTCGATGCCCAAGGGCGCGTGGTGCCGCTGATGACGAGCGGCGCGTCGCTCTTGCGCTCGACGACCGAGGCCACGGGCGCGGTGCTCGTCCCCGACGATCGCGAAGCCTACGACGCGGGCGAGCTCGTCACGGTGCGCCTCTACGACGAGCACGACGAGCCGAGTCGCTGACGACGAGCCGAGCCGCTGACACGAGCCGAGCGCCACGAGCGTGTGGATGCGCTCGGCACCGACGGGATCCCCACCAAGACACGCCGAGCCGCACGAGTCTGCCTCGCGCGTGCGGCGCGACCGTGGCGCGCGCGCATGCGCCGTCTTGGCGGCGCGTGACGGACGGGTGACGTAAAACCCGAAAAACGCGGCAGTTTTGCTAAATTCGCCGCGCGCCGACGCAACGCGCCGGCGCTCCCCGCTGTGCCGTCGCAGCTCGGCCGGCGCACGACCTCCCGGGGCATATCGCTTGCACCCGCCAAGCTCGCGCGTCCGGCAGCGGGCGCTCATCGGGGCGGAGCGGCCAGGCGCAATGCCAGGCCCATCACGCTCCGCGCGGTCGCGCGCCCATGCGGCGACCGGAATGCCAGCAACGCTCGTAGCGGAGGGAATCGAATGTCACGAAAGCTCACGACGGCCCTCGCGGCCCTGTCTCTCACGTTCGCCTGGGCATGCGCCGTCGCACCCGAGACCGAGTCCGAGGAGGTCAGCGAAGCCGAGGCGTTCCTCAGCGGCTCCGGCGGCAACAGCTGCGGCGGCAGCGGCAAGGTCGACATCTGCCACATCCCACCCGGCAACCCCGAGAACCAGCACACGATCACCGTCAGCGTGAACGCGATCCGAGCGCACCTCGCGCACGGCGACTACCTCGGTGAGTGCTCCCCCACGCGCGGCGACACCGATCCGACCCCGAACTGAGCGCACGACCCAGGTCGCGACACGAGCCGGCGAGCCACGTCGCGACACGAGCCACGTCGCGACACGAGCCGCGCGCGACCCGCGAAAGCGAGCCCAACAGCGCGCGTCAGCCGAGGAGCGTGCACGTCGCAAATTCGCGGTTGCCCGCGACGACGCACTCTCCTCGGCTGGCGATGAGCAGCCCGACGTCGATGGTCGTGTCGAACATCGACACAGCGCGCGCTCCGGCCGCGCTCGGGCTCATGCCCTCCGCGAGCCAGTCGTAGATCGCCTTGGCGAGCACGCGCCGCGCGATCTCCTCGCCGATCCCGGTCGCGGCCACGGCGCCGTGCGGGCCAGCGTAGAGACCGCAGCCGATGATGGGCGAGTCGCCGACGCGACCGCGCAGCATGTACACGGTGCCGCCCGTCGACGCCGTCGCGCAGAAGCCGCCCGAGCTATCGCGGACTACGGCGCCCACGGTGTCGCAGCCGCCGTTGCGACCGGGCGGGTTGCGCGAGAGCTCACCGCGCGGCACCTCGCTCGCGACCGCGGCGCTCAGCTGCGCGAGCAGGCTCGGCTCGCCGTCGAAATTCCAGTAGCGCGACGCGGCACCGCCGCGCCACGGCAGCGCGTCGTCGGCGAAGTAACCGTCGCCAGCGCCGGCGAGCTCCTGCATCGCCCGCGCGTGCTTGGCCCGCGCGGCCTCCGTCACGGGGTCGTAGTCCGGAAACCCGAGCCGCCTCGCGAACGCCGTCGCGCCCTCGCCCACGAGCACGAGGTGCGGCGTCTCCATGACGCGCGCCGCGACGAGCACCGGGTTCTGCACGCGCTCGATGCACGCGACGCCGCCGAAGCGCCCGTCGCTCGCCATCACCGCCGCGTCCATCTGCACCGTGCTGCCGTCGAGCCGCAGGTTCGAGCCCGTGCCGGCGTTGTAGCGCGGCTCGTCCTCGAGGAGCCGCGTCGCCTCGAGCGCCGCCGCAACCGCATCGCCACCGGCCACGAGCACAAGACGCGCGGCCGCCGCCGCTCGCTCGCACCCCGCTGCGTATTGCCTCGGGGTAGCGGCGCCACCATGCGTCACGATCGCCCAGCCAACGCTCGCGCTCAACGCGCCGGCTCCCCGCTCGTCGTCCCAGCCGAGCTCGCGCGCTCTTTGCCGTAGTAAATGACCTCTTTCCACGCGCTCACGGGCTCGTCGGCGAAGGCCACGACGAGGTCCATCGGCTCGGCCTCACCGAGCGCCCGACGGATCGCGGAGAGCTCGTCGAGCTCGATGCGGATCGCGGATCGTGCCAGCCCCGCGCTCTCGGCGCCGCGCGCGAGGATCGCCGCCGTCTCTCCGACCTCACGGCCGCGCAGGCTGTTGTCCTCTTTCAAGAAAAGAACGTCGAAGACGCCGCCCGCGATCCGTCCGAGCTCGAAGATGTCCTCATCGCGCCGATCGCCCGCGGCGCTCACGACCCCGAGCGCACGGCGCTTCCGCATGCTGCGCACGAGCTCGCCCATCGCCGCCATCGCCGCCGGGTTGTGCCCGTAGTCGACGATGACCCGAAACGGATGCTCGTCGAAGACGTTGCAGCGACCGGGCGCCTGAAAGAACGAGGTCGTGAAGGTGCGCAGGCCCTGCCGGATGTGCTCGAGCGATACCCCGAGCGCGTAGGCGATCGCCGCCGCCGCCAGCGCGTTCTCGACGTTTAACTGCGCCTTGCCCTCGAGCGTCGCCGGGATGAGGTGCGACCAGATGATCGGCATGTGGCGCTCGCCGTCGTAGAGCGTGAGCATGTCGCCGTTGACGCCCTTCTCGATGACGCTCGCGAGGCCGCCACCCTGCACGTGCTCGCGCACGAACTCGTCCTGCGGATTGCGCGAGAACCACATCACGCGGCTCTCGGTGCTCTTGGCCATCGCGCGCGTGAGCGGGTCGTCCGCGTTGAGCACGGTCGTCCCGTGGTCATGCACCACCTCGACCACGAGCTGCTTGATGAAGGCCATCTCCTCGACGGTGTCGACGCCGCGCAGCCCGAGGTGATCCGCGGAGACGTTGAGCACACAGCCGACGTCGCAGCGATCCCACCCGAGCCCCTCGCGCAAGATCCCGCCGCGCGCCGTCTCGAGCACCGCCGCCTCGAGCGTCGGATCCGTGAGCACGACGCGCGCGCTCCAGGGCCCGGTCATGTCGCCCGAGAGGACGCGCTCGCCGTCGACGTAGACCCCGTCCGTGGTCGTGAGGCCCACGCGCTTGCCGCTCATCTTGAGGATGTGCGCCACCATGCGGCTCGTCGTCGTCTTGCCGTTCGTGCCGGTGATGGCCGCCGTCGGGATGCGCGCTGGCGCTCCCTTCGGAAACAAGAGATCGATGACGGGACCCGCGACATTGCGCGGCTTTCCCTCGGTCGGCGCGACGTGCATGCGAAACCCTGGGGCCGCGTTCACCTCGACGATGACCCCGGGTTTTTCGCGCAGCGACTTCGAGATGTCCGCGCACACGATGTCGATGCCCGCGACGTCGAGCCCGACGACCTTGGCCGCGCGCACCGCGATCTCTGCGTTGTCCGGGTGAATCACGTCGGTGCGGTCGACCGCGGTCCCGCCGGTCGAGAGGTTGCCGGTCGAGCGCAACGCGAACATCTGCCCCGCCGGGAGCACCGTCTCGAGCGTGTGCCCGCCGAGCGCGAGCAGACGGCTCGCCTGGTGATCGATCTCGATGCGCGTGAGCACCTTCTCGTGCCCGACGCCGCGGCGCGGGTCGGAGTTCACGCGGTCGACGAGCGCCTTGATGGTGCTCGCGCCGTCGCCCACGACGTGCCCGGGGACGCGCTCGGCCACCGCGACCACGCGATCGCCGATGACCAGCACGCGGTGATCGTTGCCGAGGCAGTACTGCTCGACGAGCACGTAGTTCGTCAGCTCGTACGCCTTGTCGAAGGCGTCGCGCACCGCCGCCGCATCGGCGAGGTTCAGCGCGACGCCGCGGCCGTGCGAGAGATCCATGGGCTTGACGACCACCGGGTAGCCGATGCGCTCGGCGACCTCGACCGCCTCGTCCGCCGACTGCACGCGCTCGTGGCGCGGGGTCGGCAAACCGGCGCGCCCGAGCAGGCTCGCGGTCAGCTCCTTGTCCTGCGCGATCTCGACGCCGATGTGGCTCGTCTTGCTCGTGATCGTGGCTTGGATGCGCTGCTGGTGCACGCCCCACCCGAGCTGCACGAGGCTCAGCTCGTTGAGCCGCAAGGTCGGGATCCCGCGGCGCCGCGCCTCGTCCACGATGCTGCGCGTCGACGGTCCCAGCGCCACCTTTTCCGCGAGCCGCGTGAGCTGCTCGAGCTCTCCCTTGAGCTCCACCGGCGCGGCCCTGTCGGGAAATCCGTCGGGCAGGATGCTGCGCAAGAAGCGGAGCGCGAGATCGCACGCGCGCAGGCCGACGCGCTCTTCTTCGTAGCTGACGATGACGTGATAGACGCCGTCTTTGCCGGGCACGCCGCGCGTCTTGCCGTAGGTGACGGGCGTGCCGGCGAGGCACTGCAGCTCGAGCGCGACGTGCTCGGCGATGTGCCCGAACCAGGTACCGTCGTGAAGGCGCCGCACGAAGCCGCCCGGCTCGCCGTAGCAGCAGCCGTGCTCCTCGAGGGTCGGGACGCCGGTGAGCAGCCGCTCGACGAAGCCCGGGATCACGTGGCTCGGGTGCGCCTCGAGCTCCTCGAGATCGAGGGTCATGCGAACGACCGGGCGAAACCCGTACGGGCTGGGCCCGCGATACACGCGCGTTTCGAGGAGCTTCATGATCGTGCCTTGTCTGCGCCACCGCGCTTCGCGGTCCGCGGCTTCTGGCGTTCCTGGTCCGCGGCTCGCCCTCTCGCGCCGCCGTTCGTGGAGCGCGCGGTGTCGCTCACCGCGGTCGCACTGCCGTTCGCTGCGCTCGCGAGCGCGGGCGCTTGCCCATGGGCGCTGTCCGCCTCCTTCGACATGACGACGCGCCGGTCGGCGTCGTAGCCGTGGCCGTTGGTCAAGACGTGCACCGCGAGCCCGAGCACGGCCGCCGGAGCCTGGCTCGCGGTCTCGTGAATGTCCGTGTGCACGAGCCCGGAGCCGTCGATCACGGTCACCGTGCCGGCGCCGATGACGCGCATGCAGTTCTTCGCGTCGAGCACGATCGCGGTGTTCTCGTCGATGCCGACGCCGATGAGGAACGGGTTGAGCGCCACCGCCGAGAAGAGCCGGCCGATGCGGTGCCGCTGCGCGAAATGCTGATCGATCACGAGCCGCTTCGTCAGGCCGAGCCCAGGCGCCATCGTCACGCTGCTTCGCCGCGGCGCATATCCCGCCCTGCCCTGCGCGATCATGTGCTGGCAGATCACCGACGCCCCGGCCGACGTGCCGGCGACGATCATTCCATCGCGATGCGCGCGCCGCACGGCCTGCGCGAGCGGAGTGCCGCCGAGCAAGCTCACGATGCGCCCCTGCGCGCCGCCGGTGAAGAACGCGGCCGTGGCGCCCTCGAGGGCACGCAGCGTCGCGGGCGATCGGGCGTCGCTGCGCTCGCGAACGTGCACCGTGTGCACCTCGGCCCCCATGCGCTCGAAGATCCCGCGGTAGGTCGTGTCGAGCTCGTCGGGGATCTGCGAGCCGGTCGGAAAGAGCGCGATCGTCGCGCGCTCGCCGCCGGCCATCGCCACGAGCTGGCTCAAGATGGCGCGGCCGCCGACCTTGTCCTCGGCGCCGCCGATCGCCACGAGGGCGCCTCGCGACGTCGGGTCGGGCTCACGTCCCACGAGGAAGGTCGAGCTCGCGTGATTTCCGCGGCGGGGCGACACGAGGGCACCTTCCTACCACGGGCACCTCCACCGCGACAGTGGGGCAGGACCTCGCCAGGCCTCGCCTCGCCCTCCGCGCCCTATTTCGCGCGCTCGCTCGCCCGCTCGTAGGTGCCCATGAGCTCGGCCGTCGCGCCGCGGCCCCCCCAGGCGAGGAGGCACGGCAGAACCGCCGCGAGCGCCGCCTTGCGTGCCGGATCCGATCGGCCCATGTCGCAGGACGGATGCGCGCCGTTTTTTTGCAGCAACGGCACCCCGGGCGACCCAAGGGAATCGCAGTGGCCATGCCCCGCGCGATGCGCTAATCGCCGCGCGATGACCGCAGCCGCTGCCGCGCGTGCCGACGGGTGGGGTCGCCCCGTCACCCTCGTTCGCAAGCTCGAGCGCGCGATCGCGCAGGGTCATCCGTGGCTCTGGCGAGAGGCCCTCGCGCCGTTCGAGGCGAGCCCCGGCGAGGTGCTCCGCATCGTCGACAAACGCGGGCGATTTCTCGCGCGCGGCCTCGCCGAGTCGGGCCCCATCGGCGCGCGCCTCTTCACGACCGAGGAGCGCGTAGCCGTCGACGAGCGCCTCGTCGCGCGGCGCATCGACGCCGCCTGCGCGCTACGCGATCGCGTGGTCCCCGCCGACACGACCGCCTACCGCCTGCTCCACGGCGAGGGGGATCGCCTCCCGGGCGTCGTCTGCGACGTCTACGGCGCCTACGCCGTGCTCCGCTTCGACGGCGAGGCGAGCCTCGCGTGGCGGGGCGTGGTCGTGGGCGCGCTCGAGGCCCCGCTCGCGGCGCGCGCCGTCGAGCACCTGCTCGTGCGCGGCACCCGCACGGGCGGCGAGGGCGTCGAGCTCGCCTTCGGGACCCTCCCAAGCGAGCCCGTTCTCGTGCGCGAGCGCGGCATGAAGCTCCTCGCCGATCTCATTTCTGGCCAGAAAACCGGGCTATTTATCGATCACCGCGACTCCCGCGCGCGCGTCCGAGAGCTCGCCAAGAAGGCGCGCGTCCTGAACCTCTTCGGCTACACCGGCGGCTTCTCGGTCGCGGCCGGACTCGGCGGCGCGGCCCACGTCACGACCGTCGATCTCGCCGGCCCCGCGCTCGAGCTCGCCGCGCAGAGCTGGCAAGAGAACGATCTGGCGACCTCTCGGCACACCGTGCATCGCGGCGACGCGTTCGAGTTTCTCGCCGCCGCGCGCGAACGCCGCGAGTCTTTCGATCTCGTCGTCTCCGATCCGCCGAGCTTCGCGCCGAGCGAGTCGAGCGTACCCGCCGCGCTCGCGTCCTACGAGCGCCTCCACAAGGCGTGCCTCGCCACCGTCGCGCCGGGCGGGCTCTACCTCGCCGCCTCGTGCTCGAGCCACGTCCGCGCCGACCGCTTCGAAGAGACGGTGCTCGCCGCGGCCAAGCACCGCACGCTCCCCTTGCAGCTCCTCGACCGCTCGGGCGCCGCGGCCGATCACCCACGCCTCTTCGCGTTCCCCGAGGGCGACTACCTCAAGAGCGTCCTCGTGCGCGCCTGACGGAAGCGGAGCCGCACGCGCATGAAACACGAGCCCGAGTCGCACCTGCCCGAGCCACTCGAGCCCGGCAAGCACGCGACCGAGTCGCACCTGCCCGAGCCGCTCGTCGTGAACCCGCTCGGCGCCATCGTGCTCGTGGGCGGGGCGAGCGCCCGCATGGGCCGCCCGAAGGCGTGGCTGCCGTTCGGGCCAGGCGAGGTCCTGCTCACGCGCACCGTGCGCGTCTTGTCGGCGTGCGCGTCTCCCATCGTGGTCGTCGCCGCGCCGTCGCAGGAGCTGCCCGAGCTCCCGCGCGAGATCGTCGTCGTGCGCGACGCCACGGACGGCGAGGGACCGCTCGCGGGCTTCGTGACCGGCCTCGAGGCGCTCGCGCCCTACGGCTCGCACGCCTTCGTCACCGCCACCGACACGCCCTTCCTCGCGACCGCGCTCGTGACAAGCCTGCGCGCATACTGCGAAGGCCACGACGCCGCGGTGCCGTTCGTACACGGGCGCCATCACCCGCTCGCGGCCGTCTACGCGACCCGCCTCGTCAGCCGCGCGCGCGAGCTCTTCGACCACGGAGAGCGCCGCATGTGCGCCGTCGTCGCGCTCGGCACGACGCACCTCGTCACCGAAGCCGAGCTCCGCGCGGTCGATCCCGAGCTCCTCTCGCTCGAGAACCTCAACACGCCTGCGGACTACGAAGCGGCGCTCACGCGCTTGATGAACTCCGCGAACATTATTTCTACCAGCTCGATTCGCGCCTGATAGGCTCCCTCAACAATGCAGAGCATTCTTCGGGTGGGGGCAGCCCTCGGCCTGGCAGCCGCAGCCGCGTGGAGTTGTTCGAGCGACGAGTCGACGACCGTGGCGGGCGCGGGTGGCAGCACGAGCGGCCTCACGCTGAGCACCACGGGCACGGGCGGCAGCGGCACCGGCGGCACCTCGACGGCGAGCAGCATGAGCACCGGCGGCAACGGCTGCGTGCCGGTCGCGTGCGAGACCGACAAGGTGTACGCCTGCGCCGACTGCCTGGATAACGATGGCGACGGCAAGAACGACGCCGACGATCCCGACTGCCTCGGCCCCTGCCACAACAACGAGTCGGGCTTCGATCTGCTCATCCCCGGCGCAGGCAACCCGCCGTGCAAGCGCGACTGCTACTTCGACAAAGACAGCGGCGCCGGCAACGACGACTGCGACTGGGACATCCGCTGCGATCCGAAGGAGCCGCAAGGCGCGCTCTGCCCGTACGAAGACCCCCCAAAGCTCACGTGCCCCGATCCGCAGAGCACGACGTGTCATGACGTCTGCGGTCCGCTCACGCCGAACGGCTGTGACTGCTTCGGTTGCTGCGAGCTGCCCGCCGGCACCGGCAAGTTCGTCTTCATCGGCTCGACCGACGACGCCGACACCGGGACGTGCACGCTCGACGCCGTCGACGATGAGGCGAAGTGCCACCCGTGCACGCCGCTCCCCGATTGCCTCAACGGCTGCGACAAGTGCGAGCTCTGCCTCGGCAAGACGACGCTGCCGCCCGAGTGCCTGCCCGACGAGCAGTGCCCCGAGGAGCTCCAGGCCTGCGGACTCGTGGGCCAGGCGCCCTGCCCGGCTGGCGCCTACTGCATCACCGGCTGCTGCCAGTTCAAGCCCACCTGAGAGCCACGGCGGGGACAGGTGCTACCCTTTGAAAGTGCACGATGATGCGGCGCGCCGGCTCGAGGATGCCCTTGAGCTCGCAGATCTGGCCGAGCGAATGGTGCGTGCTCGCTTGAGACGAGAGCACCCAGTCTGGAGCGAAGCGGAGGTGAGCGCGCACGTGCTTGCCTGGCTTCACGATCGTCCAGGTCCGGTCGATGGTGATTCCTCCGGACAGCCGATTGAGCTGCCTCGTCGGTCATGAGGCGGATTGAAAGCGCACTGAGAGCGATCGTCGCGGATCTTCGGACGCTCGACCGTTCGTTCGCCTTGCTCGGCGGTTTCGCGGTGAGCGCTCGCACCGACCCTCGCACCACCAAAGATGTCGACGTTGCCGTTGTCGTCGACGATGACGCCGATGCCGAGCAGCTCGCCTTTCAGCTGTCGCAGCGTGGCTACCAAGTGCGCACGACGATCGAGCAGACGAGCACCGGAAGGCTCGCGACCATCCGTACCATCTCGCCACGCGGCGCCATCGTCGATGTCTTGTTTGCCTCTTCGGGAATCGAACCGGAGATCGTTGCCGCCGCCACCGACATCGACATTCTCGATGGTTTGATCGTCCCCGTCGCCACGACCGGACACCTGATTGCCATGAAGGTGTTGGCCCGGGACGACCGCGATCGCCCTCAAGATCGCCTTGACCTCCGGGCACTGTTCGCCGTTGCCACCGCTGACGACATCGACTCCGCGCGTGCGGCGCTGGAGCTCATCGCGGCAAGAGGCTACAGCCGAGGTCGAGAGCTATTGGCCGAGCTGGCGCGGGCCATGAGCGAGCTCCACGGACGGTCTATTTCGTGACCGGTGTATAGAACGACACGCCGCGCACGCTCTCGTCGATGACGAGCGGCACGTGCATCGGCGGAAAGACGCGCTGCTCGCAGTCGAGCCGCTCGCAGGTGCGGCACGTCACCCCGACGGGCGTCGCGGCCTCGAGGTTGTCGAGATCGACGCCGTCGGAGTAGACCATCTGCTTGGCGTGCCGCACCTCGCAGCCGAGGCCGATCGAGTGCACCGTGTGCGGCATGTTGTAGCCGCCGCTGTCGCGCCGCACCGTGCGCGCGATGCAGAAGTAGTTGTTCTTGTCCGGCATCCGCGACAGCTGCACGCGGATCATCCCCGGCGTGAGAAACGCCGCGTGCACGTTCCAGCGCGGGCACGCGCCGCTGAAGCGCGGCATGCGGATCCCGGACGACGAGAAGCTCTTGCTGATGTTGCCCGCGATGTCGATGCGGATGAAGTGCAGCGGGATCCCCTCGGCGCCCGGCCGTCCGAGCGTCGTCATGCGGTGACACACCTGCTCGAAGCTCGCGCCGTAGCGATGCGCCAAGAGCTCGATGTCGTAGCGGCTCGCGCGCGCCGCCTCGAGGAACGAGTGGTACGGCATGAGCACCGCCGCGGCGAAGTAGTTCGCCATCACCACGCGCGACAGCGAGCGCGCCGCATCGCTCGAGAGCTCGTCGAGTGAGCCGGCGGCGTCCAGCACGTCGCTCGCGAAGAGCAGGCCCACCTGGTGCGCGAGCTGAAAGCGTCGACTGCGCGGCGGCAACACCTCGCTCAGCGTGATGAGCCCGCGCTTCTTGTCGTAGCGGCGCATCGCCTGTCCCTCCGCCGCGCGCTCCACGCGCACGTCGGTCCCGCGCTTTTTCATGAACGCGATGAGCCCGCCGTACGGATCGTCCGCGTCGAGCCGCGCCTCCCGCCAGAGCGTCTCGGCCGCGTGCTCGAGCTCCGCGAAGTGGTTGTTGCGGCGCTGAACGAGGTCGTTGACCTCTTCGGTGGGATTGGCCGCGCGCATCGCGGCTCCGTGGCCGTGCCGCGCGAGCCCTTCGGCGAACGCCTCGGCGCTCTCCCGCTGGCTCTTGTAGCCGCGGTAGAGGTTCAGGATCGCGCGCGCGATCCCCGGCGACGCGGCGGCGAGCTCGCCGAGGTCGCCCGCGGTCACGCCCTCCCCCTCGAACAGCGGATCGCCGAAGACCTCGCGCAGCTCCGAGACGAGCCGCGCGTCCTCGTGCGGCGCGAAGCCCGCGAGCTCGATGTGAAACTCGTGCGCGAGCTTGAGGAGCATCGCCGCGGTGAGCGGACGCCGGTTGTTCTCGATCAGGTTGAGGTAGCTGGCGCTCACCCCGAGTCTCTCGGCCAACGCCGCCTGCGTGAGCCGCTCCCGCCGCCGGAGCGAGCGGACCTTGGCGCCTAATTTTGCGTCAGACATGCTTCGCCTCGACCTCGAAACCTTACATTCGTTACAACACCACAGCTGTACACAAACTAACAATGACAATCGTAACTACGCGACTTGTATATATTATTTGACGACGCGCCGCCCGCCATGAAAGTTATCGAGAGTCATGACGCAGCGCGCTGAAGTGTCCGCGGGTCGGGTGGTCGTTCGGGGACCGCGGGTCGCTGACGCGGCGCGCGTGCTGTCGACCGAGGCCCTGACGTTCCTCGCGCGGCTCGGGGTCGAGTTCGCCCCGCAGCTCGAGGCGCTGCTCGCTCGGCGGCGCGCGGTGCAGGCGAAGTACGACGCCGGAGCGTTGCCCGACTTTCTCCCCGAGACGGCCGCGGTCCGCGCGGGCGACTGGCGCATCGCGAAGCTGCCGCCGGCGCTCGAGCGACGGGTGGTCGAGATCACCGGCCCCGTCGATCGCAAGATGATCATCAACGCGCTCAACTCGGGCGCCGACGTGTTCATGGCGGATTTCGAGGACTCGACCGCGCCGTCGTTCGAGAACGTCATCGCCGGCCAAGCCAACCTCGCGAGCGCCGTGCGCGGCACGCTCGAGCTCGTCGTCCCGGGCGGCGGCAAGACCTACCGGGTCGGCCCGAATCCCGCGCTCTTGATGGTGCGCCCACGCGGCCTGCACCTCGTCGAGTCGCACCTCACGCTCGACGGCCGCGCCCTGCCCGCGGCGCTCGTCGACTTCGGGCTGTTCTTCTTTCACAACGCGCGCGCCCTCGCGGCCGAGAAGCGAGGCCCATTCTTCTACCTGCCGAAGCTCGAGAGCCACCTCGAGGCTCGGCTCTACGACACGATGTTCACCTTCGCCGAGCGCGCGCTCGACGTGCCGCACGGCGCGACCAAGGCCACCGTGCTCAT
>SYFR01000265.1 GCA_005800325.1 Myxococcales bacterium
CGCTAGCTCTCGGCCCGCTAGCTCTCGGCCCGCTAGCTCTCGGCCCGCTAGCTCTCGGCCCGCTAGCTCTCGGCCCGCTAGCTCTCGGCCCGCTAGCTCTCGGCCGGAGAAGAGGGGCCATCTGCGTCGTCACCTGCGGCACCCGATCTCGCTGCGCTCACAGCGTCTCGTCGCACAGCGATTTGAACGCGCCGATCGGGGCGCCGCGCCGAAACTCGACCGGGCACGCGCCCCGGTAGCCGAGCAGCGAGATCACCTCCAGCGACACCGGACTCGTCCAGTCCCGTGCGCCGTCGATGCGCGCACGGATGACGCCGGACCCGTCGACGAGCCAGGTCTCGGGGAAGAGCGTCGTCCCGAACTTGTCGCCGACCACGCTCGCGTCCGGATCGAACAAGACCTCGAACGGCGCCGGCTTCGCGCCGAGCACCACACTCAACTGATCCCGCACGGCCTCGGGACCGGCGTCGGTCGAGATCGTCACGACCCGCACGCCGTCCTTGGCGACGATCTGCGCGAGCTGCGCGAGCGACGGCATCTCTTCGAGGCACGGCTTGCAGGTCTTCGTCCAAAAATTCAGGATGACCGGCTTATTGCCGCGCAGCGTCGAAAACCTCACCGGCTTGCCCTCGAGGTTCACGAGCTCGAAATCCGGCACCGTCCGATCGAGGCCGGCGTAGGTCGGCCGAAACAAGCACGTCGCGGTGCACCTCGCGACGTGCGCGTCGTTCCGCGCCGCCCGCACGAACGAGAACACCGCAACGGACGCCACAGCGATAAAGGCGAGCTGCGCCAGTTGGCCCATTTTGGCCTGCATGCGCGGACGTATACCACCGGCCTCTGCCCCTACCCACCGCCTCGACGTGCCACGGCGCGCGGGTCATGCGGACACGCCATCCGGCGAAGCGCACCGGCCTCTCTCCCCACCCAACGCCGCGATGCGCCACGGCGCGCGGTTCATGCGGACACGCCATCCGGCGAAGTGCACCGCGCGACCGCGGGTTCGCCGGCCCGGTCCGCTCAGAACGGCGCCGCGAGCAGGCGCACGAGGCGCGCCATGTCGACGCGGTACTTCATGACCTTGCGACCATCGAGCTCGACGACCGGAACCTCCCAGTCGTAGCTCTCGCGCTTGTCGGCCCCGGCCGGTCCGTCGAGGTCGATGACCTGGAGCTCGAACGGATGAGTCGCTCGCACGGCGTCGAGCGCCGCGAGCGCCTCGTCGCAGAGGTGGCAACCGGCGCGCGTGTACATCGTCAGCTTGCGCACCGTCACGGCTCCGCGCGGTCGGCGGGCGCCAGCCAGCGCAAGTGCCGCCGCCCTTCCGCCGCCTCGGAACGAATGATGACGAGCTGCTTTCGCTTCGCGATTGGCGGAAGCTCCTCGAGGCGCTTGCGATACGCCGCGAAGCGCCCGCCATCCGCCACGGCGGCGCCTACCGCCATGCCTTCTCGGACGCCGCCCTGCGCGAGGACGTACTCCACCCACGCCCAGCGCGCGCTCGTCGCCCGCACCTGCGACCGTCCCCGCAGCCCGCGCCGAAGCCGCTCGATGCGCGCGTCGACGACATCGATGCCGGCAAACGGCTGCCCATCCAGCGGCGTGTTCCGCTTCGCGCAAAACGGAGCGACCGTGAGCGCCACCGGACAGATCCGCGACAGCTCGGACACGAACCGCGCACACTCGTCGACGTCGTCGTCGTTTTCCCCGGGGACTCCGAGCATCAGGTAGAGCTTCAGGCGCGCGATGCCGTGCTTCTTTGCCAACTCAGCGGCGCTGACGATGTGCGTCGTGCGAGCGCGTCGGTCCAGGATCTCGCGCACCCGATCGCTGGCGCCATCGAGCGCGGTCGTCAGGGTCCGATAGCCCGCCGACTTCAACGCCCGCACGAACGGCTCTTTGAGCCGGTCGGGGCGCAGGCTCGAGAGCCCCACCTCCGCCCCCCGCGCCACGAGGCTCTCCACGATCGACACGATCTCCGGGTGATCGCTCACGGCCGCACCGACGAGCCCGACGCGCCGCGCATCCGCGGGAATGATCTCGAGCAGTCGCTCCTTGCCGACGATGCGCATCCCGCCGTTCGTCGTGCGGCGCATGACGCAGTACGAACAGCCGCGCGAGCAGCCCCGCTCGGTCTCGACCAAGAACATGTCCGATAGCTCGGTGTCGGGCGTTTGGATCGGTGCCCACGCCGGCAACAATGCGTCGTCGCACTGTGCGATGGGCGGCATCGCGTCTTCTTGATGCTCGGGCACGAAAACATGCGGCATCTTGGCGAGCGCCGCGAGCTGGTTCGCTCGCCCGCTCGTGCCGCTCGCCACCCGAAGCGCCTCCACCGCGAGCGTGTCCGCCTCACCCATGACGATCGCGTCAACGAAGGCTGCGAGCGGCAGCGGGTTCGAAAACGTGAGCGGCCCACCGGCGACGATGAGCGGATGCCGCCCGTCGCGCTCCGTCCGCGGCGCCGGGATCCCCGCCGCCTCCAGCATTTGCACGACGCCCGCGAGCTCGAGCTCGTACGCCACGGAGAACGCGATCACCGGAAAGTCCGAGAGCGGACGCAGCCCCTCGTAGCTCAGCGGCGCATCGAGCAACCTCCCGGAGCCGGCGTCGTCGCCCAAGAACACCCGCTCGCACGCGAGCTCGCGGTCCCCCTGAATCGCTCGATAGATCTGGAGATACCCGAGCGAGCTCATGCCCACGCGATACGGGGACGGGTATGCCAGCGCGACGACGTACGGCGCCTGCTTCTCGATCCGGCCACGCTCGAGCCGAAGGCGGTGGCGCACGAGCTCGCGAAATCGATCCTGCCGCACGAATTCGTGATCCTTACACGATGTTCCAGGCGAAGTGGGCCACGCGCGCACTTCCGCGCACAAGCCGCGGCCAGCATAGCAGCCCACCCACGGCATTCCACGCTGCCTCACGCTGCGGGTACCGTGCGGCGCGCGCAATGCGCGGGTGTCGCGGCCGCGCGAGGCGCCCCCCGAAGCGTCAGGTGCGAGGCTCATGAGCGCGTTTCGCCGCGGCGCGATGCGGCCCCGCCGAGCGTCAGGCGCCAGGCTCGCCCGTCTCATGGCGTTAGAGCCCCCTGCCCCGCGATCGAGGTGACGTCCCACTCCGAGAGGACGCTTCGCCACCGCGTGGTCGCTCCGTCCGTCGTCCACTCGAGGGCGCCGTCGCGGTCGGTCCGACCGATGGTTGCGCCGTGGCGACGAAGGTCGTGAAGCGGCCTCGGGTGCGGGTGTCCGAAGCGATTGCGAACTCCCGCCGAGATGGCGGCCACCTCCGGGGCGACCGCGGCGAGGAACTCGCTCCGGGTGGAGGTGTCTCCGCCGTGGTGCCCGACCTTCAAGAACGACGAGCGCAGCGAGCCACCGTACGCCGCGACCAGCAACTCTTCGGACGCCGCCTCCGCGTCGCCGGCCAGCAACGCCGACGCTCGGCCGAGCACCACGCGCAATACGAGCGAGTTGTCATTGTGGCTCCACGTCCGGCTCGCCTCTGGGCACGGCGCGAGGACGGTCACTGCCGCAGACCCGAAGCTTCGCGGCCCGCCACACAAGTCGGCCGGCCCAAGGACGCGCACGCCGCGTGAGCGAACCCCGCGCAGGACGCTCGCGAGCTCGCCGTCCGGCTCCTCCACTTCCGCGACACCATTGTCCCAGACCTCGCCGACCTCGACCTGGGCCAAGAGACTCGCGAGACCACCGAAGTGGTCCGCATGCGGGTGCGTGATCACCAGCACGTCGATGCGCGCCCGCCGGCGCTGCCTGAAGAGCGGCGCGAGCACGCGGCGGCCGGCGTCGGAACTTGGACCGTAGCGCCCACCGGTGTCTATCAGCATCACGCGCCCGTCAGGGAGATCCACGACGACGCTGTCGCCCTGTCCGACATCGAGCACCGTGATCCGAAGTTCGCCCACCGGCGCGCCGTCGCTACTCGCCTTCTGCTCCAGCAACAGCGTCGCTACGAGTGCCGCGCTCGCGATGAGCCGCCTCGCTCGCCCAGAGCGATACGCGGCAACGACCGCTACCGCCGCCACGGCCGCCTGCCAGTGCGTCGGCGGCGGCACCGCGAGCGCGGCGAGGGGTGAGCTGGCCGTGCCGAGCGCGACGGTCCGCACGAGGACCAACGCGCCTCCACCCAGCAGCGCGGCGGCGCGCTCAATCGACGGAGCCCACCACGTCGCGGCGTGAAGCAAGCATGCCGGCAGCGCAGCGAGCTCCCCAATCGGCGCCGCGATGACATTGGCAAACACGCCGAGAACCGGAACGTCCGGCGAGAGCCAGAGCACGACCGGCAGGCAGCCGCATTGTGCGGCGAGCGTCGACCGAATGAGCCCCAGTAGCCCCCCCGCCGCCCCGCGCTCTCCGCCGCGCCCCGTCGCACTCACTGCCGCATATTGCTGAGCTGCCAGCAGCCCGAGGGTGGCCCCCAGCGACATGGCGAACGACGCATCGCACATCGCGAGCGGCTCGACGACCGAGGCCAACACCACCGTGAGAGCGAGGCACCTGGCACCCGATGGCCGGCGGGCCAGAACCCGCGCCGCCAGGACGAACGTCAGCATGGCCGCGGCGCGCAACGCCGAGCCACTGCCACCCGCAAAGTCCGCGTACAGCCAAACAATGGCTAATCCCCCGGCAGCGCCGAAGCGGCCGGCATCGAAGCGCCGCCCAGCCGGCATGACCGACAACACTAGAGTGAGGAGCCTCACGACCGTAAGCACCACGACGACGAGGTGCGTCCCCGACACGGCAAGGATGTGGGACAGCCCGCTGGCTCGAAACGCCTCGCGCTCCGCGTCGACCAGATCGGCCTCCCCGAGCACGAGTGCCCGCGCGAGGGCCTCCACGCCAGGCGCATAGCTAGCCTCGATGCGGGCGCGAACTCGCGACCTCGCATGGTCAATTGCTGCGCGAATTCCCGTGCCGTGGGCGAGCCTGAGAATCTCGACCAACGAGCCGCTCACGAAACATCCACTCCGCGCCAATGCCACGCGCGCATCCCCGAGCTCGGGATTGGCAAAGAGCTGCACCGCAGCGACCGCGGCGACTGCCTCGACCTCATCGCCGCGCGCGAGGTCCTCGGGCGCACCGAAGAGCCGCGCGCGCGTCCCGACGAGGGCGGGGACACCGCAGTCCTGCGCATCGACGAGCAACTCGATACGAGCTCGCCGCCCGTCGGCAGGATGGGTCGTCCACGCCGCCCCGGCACCGCCGCCCGCTACGACCATCGGCGAACGTACGATGCGGCCCTTCAGCACGCACGTCGTCGGAGCTTCAATGCCTTCGGCGATCGCTCGATAGCGCTCATGAGCCCCCGCCAGCGCCGCATGGGAACGCGCCGCGCCGAAGGACGCAACGACGCCCCCAAGAAGCAGCAACATGGAAGCGAGCGAGCGGCGCACGATCATCGTGGCCGCGCCGAGTGCAAGGACGGCAGGAATCGGCGCGACTGCAAGCGCCGGCCCCGATGCCAGCATGACGGCCAGGAACGCGAGGTTCACGGAGCAGCGCGAGAGCACGCCGCGCGCCAATCGGCTCGACGCGAACAGTGCCTGGGAAATTGCCCGCTTTTCGCCGCGGCGGCGAGCTCACGAGGTGGCGGCCGCCAGGCGGAACATGGCGGACCGCCACCCTTCGGCTCGATGACAACGCATGAGAGATCGCGAAATCACACGTGCCGGACGTGGCGCACCGTTCGCGTCGCTGCGGCACGGCCGTTGCTGAACCTGGCGAAACGGCAACGGCCCAACGCGCACGTCACGCCGAACGAAGGATGCAAGCCAAGTGTTCTCCAGTCAGCCACAGACCGTCTCTCGATCGGTGCCCGGCCTCGCTCGCCACAATGGGCCAGTCACGGCGCATTCAGAACGCATAGAAGACAGAGAACGTCCCCGTGAAGACGTCCCAAGGATCGTCACGCCACGACGTTCCAATCGCCTTCTCGAACAGCGTCGCCGAGGCATCGCCGATCCGGCCACGGCGGCGTCGGGACTCGAACGCGAGCCCCCACGCCGTCTGAACGCTGAGCTCGGGCACGCCGACGAATCCGAACTCCAGCTCCGCCCCGAGCCTGGCGCCAGCTGCGAGAACGAGCCCGTCGAGCACGAGGTCGAGGTCCTCGCCGCTCGTCCCCTTGTTGAACGCCTCAATCGTCGTGGACGTGTAGCCTATGCCAGCGTCTGGAATGACCATCAAGTTGTAGTGTGCACCGGCATGCACCGAGATGGGAACTCCCACCTTCGCCGCAAGTGCCAATTGTGTCGGCGCGTCTGCGTTGGCCGTTCGGTCGAGCGCCGCGTCGGCGTTCGGAATTTCCTTGGCGACGCTGCCAGAGTGCACATTGAAGCCAAGTCCGACGTCAATGCCGACCCGCCGAGAAAACCAATAGCGCCCGCCGAAGATGGGCACGGTGACGTCGCCCTCGACAATCGACAGCTCGGCGTTCCCCTGCGCGTCGATGACGATCGCATCCGCAGCTTGGGGAAGCGCGACTGGCACGAAGCGCGCCCCGTGAAACGCGACCGCGACGGTCCCAACGACGCGCTCGTGGTCCGTCGCGGGCGTTGTTGCGGGCTCCTCCTCGGCCCGCGCAGCCCGAGCGGCGAGGACGGTGACGAGAAGCGCGAGCGTGACCCTCAAGCGTGCTCCAAGGCTCATGGCACACGCAGCATGTTCTAGTCGGGCGGCCGTTCGCAAGTGCGGCTGCGAGCACGTGTGGTGCGGACACCTACCATGCTGCCGGCTGGCCCCCTTCGTCGGCCCCTCTCCCATCGGGGCTGCCGCGCGCGCCCGTTCGCGATACCATCCGCGGCTGCATCCTGACTGGAGGAGAGCCCCGTGCGTCGACTGAATGCTGCCGTGCTTGCGTGTGTTCCTGTCGTGGCCTGCGCCATTCCCGCGCCCGAGTCGGATCCCTCGGAGGGACCGACCGCGGCCCTGGGGCAGGCGATCGAGGGCGGCTACTTGGATGCGACGGACACGGCCGTTGTCGGCATCGTGCACCTGGCCGGCGGCGGCGTCGGCGCGTGCTCGGGGTCGCTCATTGCGCCCAACGTGGTCCTCACCGCACAGCACTGCGTGGCGCCCATCAGCGGGGACGGAAGCGTCGTTTGCGGGGTCACGAAGTTTGGCGCGGCCTATGGGGCCAGCAGCCTCTTCGTCACCACGAAGACGAGCTTCACGCAGTCTCCCTCCGACTATCACCCGTCGAAGGAAATCCTGGTACCGCCGGGGGACACAGGGGTCTGCGGCCAGGATCTCGCGGTCATTGTGCTCAAAGATCCGATCGACCCATCCGAGGCGTCGCCGGTGACGCCCCGCGTGGACTCGAGCCTCGTCAAGGGCGAGGAGTACTACGCCGTGGGCTACGGCCAGCAGTACGACAGCGACGGTGCGCCGAGCGGGACGCGGTACCGCCGCGACGATCTCTTCACGCAGTGCGTGGGCGAGGCGTGCGTCTTCGATTCGATCGATACGACGGAGTTCCTGGGCGACACCGGCGTCTGCCAGGGCGACTCGGGTGGGCCGGCGTTCGACCTCCAGAACCGCGTCGCCGGCGTTGCCTCGCGCGGCGCACCCGGCTGCGAGTACCCGACGTACGGCCATGTGTACGGCTGGGGCGAGTGGCTCAAGGGCGTCACCGCGTACGCGACGAGCAGCGCCGGCCTCGAGATCCCCGGGTGGGCGAACGGCTACCCGACCGATCCCGCATACTCGCACCCGATCGGGGATGCCTGTGACGCCCCCGAGGACTGCGCCTCCAACGCCTGCCTCAATGGATATTGCACGCGGCTCTGCATCGACGCCGCGCCGTGCCCCGCGGAGTATGCCTGCAACGAGGCCGGCGTCTGCGAGCGCGTGCCGGAGCCCAAGGGCGAACCAGGCGGCGACGATGAGGTGGTCACGGCGAGCTGCAGCGTGGCCGCGCGCACGAAGGATCCGACCAAGCCGATCCCGTGGATGGTCTTTCCGGTGGTCGTTGCCTTGGCCGGGTGGCGGCGGCGGCCGGCACCACGGTGCACCGGCGGGCCGAGTCGCTAGCGTGGCGCATCAGAGATTCGCCACCAAAAGAACCAATGCGTTGGTGAGTCGATACGAAGCGCATGGCGGCGAATTCCCTCGCCCTCGCCCGGCACGGTGGCCGAGCGAGTTCGCCAGCGACTTTCGGACTCCGGGCACGAGGGTGCCGAACGTGAGGCGCTCGATGCCCTGTCGAGATGGGAGGCGTCGGGTGTCCCGCGGTGTCGCTGCCCTCGGTGCACGCGTGGCGGCGGCCGCGTTGCTGTTGCTGTTCGCGGCGGGCGCATGCCGCGAGCCCGAGGGCGTCTCGCGCGAGAACGTTCGGGTCGTCTCGCTCTCGCCAAGCACCACCGAGGCGATGTTCGCGATCGGTGCCGGTGCTCTCCTTGTTGGGCGAACACGGCAATGCGACTACCCGCCTGCGGCGGCACAGGTCGCGGTGGTCGGCGACTACGCACAACCCGTGCTCGAGCGACTCTTGGCGCTGTCGCCGACGCTCGTCATCGGCGAGGCGAACGCGGGCTCAGCGACACTTGGCGAGCAGCTCCGCGCCGTCGGCATCGAAGCGTGGTTCCCGCCGGCCGGCTCCACCGCGGAGGTCGGCGCGATGCTCACGGAGCTCGGCAGTCGCCTCGGCCACAAGAGGGAGGGCGAAGGAGCCCGCGAAGCAATGAACGTCGCTCTCGCGAGAATTGCGGAGTGGGCGAAGGCGCGCGAGGGCGTGCGGGTCGTGATGGTGCTCGACACTCGCCCGCTGTTTGTCGTGGGGCCTGGCTCGTTCCTCGACGAGATGCTGCGGCTTGCGGGCGGAACGAACGCCATCGATAGCGGTGGCCCGTTTCCGACCATCGACGTCGAGCGCCTGCTCGCGCTCGACCCCGACGTCGTCATCGATGCGAGCGCCATGGGCGACGGCGGCGTCTCCGAGCTCGCCTCGGCACCTTCGTTCTCTCGCCTTCGTGCGGTGAAGGAGGGGCGCGTGCGCCGGCTTGCGAGCGCGGCTGCCCTTCGTCCGGGCCCGCGCCTGGCGTCCGGACTCGAAGATCTGACGCAGGCCCTCCATGGCCTGGCGCCGCCGCGGGACCCTGGCCCGAACGCTCCCGCCCGTCTTCCTACGGAAAGCTCGGCCGCGCCGCCCCCGTGAGCCCCATGACGGAGCGAAAGACCACGTCGCGTGAGCGCGCCGACGTGCTCGTCGTGGAGCGCGGGCTAGCAGAGACGCGAATTCAGGCCCAAGCGCTGATCCTCGCCGGTCGGGTCACGACTTCCACGGGGCGCGTCGAGAAGGCGGGCGTGCTCCTCGCGCGCGATGTGCCGCTCTCGGTGAGTGAGCGTCCGCGATTCGTCTCGCGCGGCGGCGAGAAGCTCGAGCGTGCCCTCGAGGCATTCGTGCCGCTCGGCCTCCGCGTCGCTGGAACGACTTGCGTCGATGTTGGTGCGTCCACGGGAGGCTTCACCGATTGTCTGCTGCAGCACGGCGCGCAGAAGGTCTACGCGGTGGACGTCGGCTGGGGCCAGCTGCATGCGAAGCTGCGCAGCGATGACCGCGTGGTCGTCCGCGAGCGCACGAACGCGCGTGAGCTCACGGCGCAGTCGTTCGACGAGTGCATCGAACTCTGCGTCGTCGACGCGTCCTTCATTGGGATTGGAAAGCTCGTGGGTGCCATCGCGAGCTTCCTTCGGCCCGGATGCGAGCTCGTTGCGCTGGTCAAGCCACAGTTCGAAGTGGGCCGCAGCGAGGCTTCGAGGACGCGCGGCGTCGTGCGCGATCCGGCGCTGCGAGCGCGCGCCATCGAGGGCGCGACGCGCGAAATTGCCGACGGTGGGTTCGAGATCCTGGGCGGCACGGATAGCCCGATCGCCGGCCCGAAAGGCAACCTGGAATACCTCGTGTACGCCCGCCGCCGCAGCTCGTGAGGCGAAGGTCTCCGAGCATGGTCGTGAGCTCGGCGCCATGGCCTCGTGTGCGCCCGCCGCCGCAGCTCGTGAGGCGAAGCCCGCACCCTGGCGTCGCGCTCGACACTCCGCGCACCTCGCGCCCGCGGCCCCGCACTCGCGACGAGCTGCCCGCGCCAGCGACACTCCGCGCACGTCGCGCCCGCGGCCCCGCACGGATCGCCTCGCCCTAGGTCTGGATCGCTCCGGATCCATCGAAAATGGCTCGGCCGCGAGGTGCGACACGAATAGTTTCTTGACCTTGCGGCACATGGTGCCGCGGCACTCGACTTGCTCTCGCCACCCGACGATGAGCCGCGTCGGATCACGCAGGGCCACGAGCGTTGCGCTCGCTGGTGTCGCGGCGCTCGTCCTGTCGGCTTGCAACCTGATCACCGGCGCCGATGCCCTCACGCTCGATGCCGACGCGAGCGCCGGCCCCGCTCATGGCGGCGAGCAGCCGGATGCACCCGCTCAGCCGGATGCACCGGAAGGAGGCTCGACGCCGGCAGCCGCGCTCGTCGGAGCGCCCGGCGTCGCGTTGCGATCGATCGAGCTCAACCAGGGCGTGAGCCAGTTCGTGGCGCGCGACGGCGAGGTCGTGTCGGGGCTGGTTCCGGTGCTCGCGGGCAGAGCCGCGTTCGTTCGCGTCCACTACCAGACGGATGCCTCGTACGATGGCGCGAGCGTCACCGCGCGCCTCGTGCTCGACGACGCTCAGGTGCTCGAGCAGGTCGTCGCGCTCGGCCCCGCTGGCGCCGTCAGCACCATCGACTTCGTCGTGGGCGCCGACGGCTTGGGAGTCCAGACCTCGCTGCGTGCGGAGCTCCTCCAAGCGCGCGCCGACGCCGCAGCGGAGAACCCGCTCGCACGCCTCCCGATGGCAGGCGCGGCCGCGATCCCGCTCAACGCGAAGGCGGCGCCGACGCTCAAGCTGACGCTCGTCCCGGTGCGGTACGACGCGGACGGCTCGGGGCGCTTGCCGGACACGTCGGCCGCACAGCTCGAGGCGTACGCGAACCGATTTTACGCGATGTATCCCGTCGGCGGTGTGGCCATCACGGTGCGCCAGCAGCCCCTCCTTTGGAGCGTCTCCACCGGAGCCGGCGGCTCGGGATGGGAACAGCTGCTCGAGGCCGTCGCCGATCTTCGCGCTTCGGACGGCGCCGCGGACGACGCGTATTATTACGGCGTCTTCGCGCCCAGTCCCTCGTTCGCGAGCTACTGCGCGAGCGGCTGCATGGCAGGCCTCGGTTACATCGGCGCTCCGAGCGCGCCCTACGCGCGCGCTGCCATCGGCCTCGGTTTCAGCGGCGAAACAGCGCTCGACACCGCTGTTCACGAGCTCGGACACAACCACGGACGCGAGCACGCTCCGTGCGGCGGGGCCGCGGGGACCGACCCGAAGTTTCCCCACGCCAACGGCGGCATCGGCAGCGCCGGATACGATCTCCTCACCGGGGAGCAGTTCGGCGCGGACGCGGGCTATGCCGACGTGATGGGCTACTGTTGGCCAATCTGGATCTCCGACTACACGTTTACCCGGATCTTCCAGCACGCGACGGCGATCGCCGGCGCCAGCATCGATGTGCCGCCAGCGCTCATGAACCGCGAGTACCACCGACTGCGCGTCGACGGCGAGGGCAAGCTCACCTGGCTCACCCCGGTCAAGCTCGCGACTCCTCCCTTGGGCGAGGCGGTCAGTGTGACCATCGCCACGACCGACGACGCCGAAGACGTCCCCGGCTCGCTCTTCCGCTTCGACCACCTGCCCGGCGGGACCCTCCTCGTGCCGAAGTCGACGTCGCTCGCGGCGAACATCAAGTCGCTCGAGACCGTCGTTGACGGGAAAAAGTTCTTCGCCGGCGCAAGCACGCCGTAGGTCGCGCCAAGCGCTTGATGGGCGACGCTCGGAGCCCCCCCTAGGAGCCGCCCGCATGGGCCGCGCGCACCTTGGATTCGAGGCCGCCGCGTTTCGCATGGTGTAGACTGCGCCGCGTGACTCTCGAGGAGCTGAACCTGCGGGCCCTCCCGCCCGGCACGCTCTTGCTCGAGAAATACCGCGTCGTCGACACCATCGGCGTAGGCGGCATGGGCGTCGTCGTCGCGTGCGACCACCTCGCGCTGGGCGCTCGCGTCGCCATCAAGTTCGTGCTGCCCGAGCTCGTCGCCAACCAAAACATCGTGCAGCGGTTTCTCAACGAAGCCCGCGCCGCCATCCGCATCCAGAGCGATCACGTCGCGCGCGTGCTCGACGTCGGCTCCATGACCGGCCCCGGACTGCCCCCCCGCGGCGTCCCCTACATGGTGATGGAGTACCTCCACGGTCGCGATCTCGCGAGCTGGATCAAGAGCGGCGTGCGCTTCTCGATCACCGACGCCATCGACTTCGCGGCGCAAGCCGGCGAGGCGCTCGCGCAGGCGCACAAGGTCGGCATCATTCACCGCGACGTGAAGCCAGCCAACCTGTTCTTGGCGGAGTACGAGGCGCGTCGCGTTGTGAAGGTCCTGGATTTCGGGATCTCCAAGATCCTCGAGGAAGCCCCTCAGGAAATGGGACTCACGAAGACGACGACGGTGCTCGGCTCGGGCCTCTACATGTCGCCGGAGCAAATGCGCAGCGCGAAGAACGTCGATCTTCGCACCGACGTCTACGCCCTCGGCGTCTGCATCTACGAGCTGCTCACCGGGACGCACCCCTTCACCGCGGAGAGCTTCAGCGAGCTCTGCGTCAAGGTGAACATCGACGCTCCGACGCCGCTCCGAGCCCATCGCCCGGAGGTGCCCGAGGAGCTCGCGGCCGCGATCGCCAAGGCCTACGCTCGCTCACCGGCCGATCGCTACGCCTCCATGGCCGAGGTCGCCGCGGCGCTCGCGCCGTTCTCCGCGCCCCTCTCCCTCGCGACCCTGCGCAAGATGCAGCGCCAATCGCTGGGCGAATTTCGTACCCCGTCGGTGTTGCCGCCCGTTCCCGACCCCGCGGGCATCGCACCCGCGCTCGCTCCCGCCGCCGTCGCGCCCGCACACCGCGCCGTCCCGGTCGTCACCGCTCAGGTCACGACCGAGCGCGATCCTTCGAGCGCGCTGCTCACCGAGCGCAATCTCACGGCGACCGCCGGCGCGCTCACGACGGGACCGCACGAGCCCCCCGCCGCCAAGACCCGCAAGGTCGGGCTGCTCGCCGCGGCCGGCCTCGCTGCGTTCGTCGGTGCCATCAGCGCGGGCTCCTGGCTGAAGCGCAACAGCGCGCCCGCTGCCCCCACGCCGACCGGCGCAAGCCAGCCCGGCGCAAGCCAGCCCGGCGCA
>SYFR01000266.1 GCA_005800325.1 Myxococcales bacterium
CGGCGGCGGTCGTGGTGGCGCGGCTCGTGTGGTTCGGACGGGCTCTGCCGCTCGCCTTCTACGCCAAGGCTCCGAGCCTCACGCTCGGCGTGCGCTACGCCGCCGCGTGCTTCCTCCTCACCGGCGTCGTCGCGGCGCTCGGGTGGCGCGGCTTGCCGCCGTGGACGAAGGGGCTCATCGCCGCGATGCTCGTCCACTTCGGCGCGATCGCGCTCGCGGGTGGTGATTGGATGCCGCTCTCGCGCCTCGCGGTTCCGGTGCTACCGAGCGCGGCGATCGCGGCGAGCGTCGTGCTCGCGCGGGCCGGCGTCGTGCCGTCCGTCGTGCGCCTCGGGCTCGCGGCCGTCGGGGAGCTCTTCGTGGCGGTCACCGTGGGTCCGAGCGCGCGGGCGGTCTCGGGCGAGCGACTGCGCGTCGTGCGCGAGCTCGCGCCGGCCCTCGCGTCAGCCACCTCCGTCGCGACGGTCGACAGCGGCTGGGTCGGCGCCGCGACGCAAGCGCGCGTCGTCGATCTCGCGGGCGTGACCGATCCCGCGATCGCGGCGCACCCGGGGGGGCACACCTCGAAGCGCATCCCGAGCCACCTCTTCGAGGCGCGCGGCGTCGATGCGCTCGTGCTCTTGCTCGCGCCAGGAGCGGAGCTCGCCTCGCCGTGGAGCGAGACGCGGTTCGCGCGCGCCGCCGAGGCTCACGTCGCCATGCTCCCGCAGCTCGCGACGCGCTTCTGCCCCGTCGCGGTCAGCACCGGAAAGCTTCGCTACGCCGTCGTGACGCCGTGCGCGCCGGGACGTTGAGCCCGATTTGCGCCGACCTGCCCGCCGAATTCTGCGCCGATCTCGAGCGAGCACGCTAGATAGTAGCGATGCGGATCCGGACGGCCGACGGTGACGTCGACGAGCTACTCGGCGAGGTCGAGCAGCTCGCCGTCACGCCCGGCGTCGACGAGGCGACCGTGGTCGCAGCGCTCGAGCGCGTCGCCAGCGCAGCGGAAGACGGCACCGAGACGTGGTGCATGGCGCACCGCGAGATGGCGCGCCGCGTGCTCCCGGAAAATCCTTGGCGCAGCGCCGTCCTCGCGCGGGCGGTCCTCGCGCGCGACCCTGAGGATCACCTCGCGTGGGGGATCTTGGGCCTCGCTCACTCGCTGCTCGACAACCGCGCGCTGAGCGTCCGCGCCTACCGTCGAGCGCTCGCGCTCGCGCCGGGCAACGTCGCCTACCTGCACAACCTCGGGCACCTCTTGGACGCCCTCGAGGACCGACCCACCGAGGCGCTGCCGCTCCTGCGACGCGCCCACGAGCTCGCTAGAAGCGACACGGACATCGCCGCGAGCTTCGCGCATGCTCTCGCGCGCACGGGGCGGCTCGCCGAGGCGATCGCCGTGCTCAAGCCGCGCCTCCGGGTGCGAGCGACGCGCGAAGATCACGAGCTCTACGCGTGGCTCGTCGAGCTGGCCGACGACGCCGCCGCCAAGGCCAAGCCGCCGGCGGCATCGACCCGCGAGCGCCGCGTCCGCGCGAGCCGCCGCAGCCGAGTCTGAGCCGGTCGCCTCGACGAGAGACCAACGGGCCGCACCGTCTCTCGGAGCGACGCTTCTGCTTCTGCCCGTTGGCGCGTGCAACGGAGGCGCTCCGGTAGGATGCACCCGTGACGGCAACGAGTGGACAGTTCGTATTGCACGGAGGCGCTCTGCCTGCCGACGAGCTGCCCACCAACTTTCGCGCCGGCATCGTGGCTGCCGCGACCATCGCCCTGTGCGTCGCACTCCATCACCTGGTCGAAGCTCCGCTGATGAACCTCGGCCACCGCTTCGCCGCACCTCAACTACGAAAGGCGTAGCGCGCGTCGTGGCGCCCGCGTCGCGACCGGACGTGTTTCGCTGCAGGCCTTGAGCGGGGCGCCGCGCAGCGACATACCCGTCGTTGCGATGGACACGATGTACTACGACGGGGCGCATGCGAGTCCTAGAGAGCTTCGTCGCGGGCGCATGGCGAGCAGGAACCGGGGAGGGACAGCTCCTCGTGAACCCCACCACCGAGGAGCCGATGGCGCGCGCCGCGTGCGAAGGGCTCGGGCTCGAAGAGGCGCTCCAGTACGCGCGAAGAGAGGGCGGCGGGGCGCTCGCGGCGCTGTCGTTCGCGGAGCGCGGCGCCATGCTCGGCGCGATGTCGCGTCGCATTCACGAGCACCGCGACGAGCTCATCGAGCTCGCGATGGAGAACGGCGGCAACACGCGCAGCGACGCGAAGTTCGATATCGACGGCGCCATCGGGACGCTGTCTTTTTACGCCGAGCTCGGCGCCTCGCTCGGAGCTCACCGCATCCTCGCCGACGGAGAGGCCGTGCCGCTCACGCGCTCACCGCGGCTCGTCGGGCGCCACGTCTGGGTGCCGCGCACCGGCGTCGCGCTCCACATCAACGCGTTCAATTTCCCGGCGTGGGGCTTCGCGGAGAAGGCCGCGGCCGCGCTGCTCGCAGGGATGCCGCTCGTCACCAAGCCCGCGACCAGCACCGCGCTCGTCGCCCACCGCATCGTCGAGCTCGTCGCGGATGCGGCCCCGAAGGGCGCCATCAGCCTCGTATGCGGCTCGGCGCACGAGCTCCCCGGCCTGCTCGGCCCGGGCGACGTCATCGCCTTCACCGGCTCGAGCGACACTGCGCGGAAGCTCCGCGGGCTCGAGGGCGTCCTGTCGGCCGACGTTCGCCTCAACGTCGAGGCGGACAGCTTGAACTCCGCGGTGCTCGGGCCCGACGTCGAGCCGGGGAGCGACACCTACGAGCTCTTCCTCAGCGACGTCGTGCGCGAAATCCGCCAGAAAACCGGGCAAAAGTGCACGGCCGTGCGCCGCATCTTCGTGTCGAGCGCGCAGCACGAGCGCGTGCGCGACGACCTCGCCGATCGCTTGGGCCGCGTCGTCGTCGGCGATCCGACGAGCGAGGGCGTGCACATGGGTCCGCTCGCCACGGCGCAGCAGCGTCGCGATGTCCTCGCCGGTCTCACGAGGCTCGCTGCTCAGGCGCGCATCGTCGTCGGCGGGCTCGAGCGGCCGAGCCACATCAAAGCGGGCCCGGGCTACTTCGTCGCGGCCACGTTGCTCGAGGCCGAAGCCGTGGGCGCCGACGTCGTGCACGACCTCGAGGTCTTCGGCCCGATAGCGACGCTCGTCCGTGCGCCCGAGGACGCGGCAGGGGTCGCAGCGCTCGTGGCTCGCGGCAAGGGGGGGCTCGTGTGCTCCGCGTACACCGACGATCGCGCCTTCGCCGGTGCGCTCCTGCGCGGCGTCGCGCCGCACCATGGCCGGCTCGTCTTCGGCTCGCAGAAGATCGCCGGCCAGGCGATCGGCCCGGGCACCGTGATGCCGCACCTCATCCACGGCGGCCCGGGGCGCGCCGGCGGC
>SYFR01000267.1 GCA_005800325.1 Myxococcales bacterium
CCTCGTCCGGCGCCTCGGCGCGGGCTCGAGCGCGGCCGCGCGGCGCCGGCGGAGCGAGCTTGGCGCGCTGCGGGCGGCCGTGGTGCTGGTGGCGCGTGACCGACGCCTGTCGGCCACGCTGCGATTCGATCACGGTCAAGTCACGGTTCACGACGGCGTACTCGGCATCCCGGACGTGACGCTCTGCGCCGACCACGACGCGCTCGTGGCGCTCGCCGCGCTGCCGTTGTCGCGCAGGCTGCGAGTGCCTTGGACCCGCGGCTGGCACCCGCACCTCGCGCGGCTCCTGTCCGGCGAGCTCAAGGCGTATGGGCTCCTCGCGCACCCGCGCACGCTGCTGCGCGTCTTGCGCCTCTTCGCACCCGACGAGTCCGTCGCGGCGTAAGGTAGCGTCCACGTCGCTCTGCGGGGTTCTGCTACCGATCGGTCTGTGGTACGGAGGCCTCGCCGGCCGAAGTGGCGGAATGGCAGACGCGGCGGATTCAAAATCCGTTGTCCTGACGGGCTTGAGGGTTCGAGTCCCTCCTTCGGCACCAGCGCGATCGCGGGGAGACTGGCGCGGTGTCTCGCGACGCATCGCGCCTGAGTTCCCTCGCTACTTCCGCTTCTCCGTGCCGCGGCCGCCGGGCGCTCGAGGGGCGGCAGGCAGAGCCGCGTCGTCGCCAAGGTAGACCGCGGCCGCGCGGGCCATCGCGTCTCGCAGGGGCGCATCGGTGATGGTCGCGAGCCCCCTCGTCACCTCATTGGGCAGCGGCGCTCGGCGCGGCTGGCGCGCGTGGCGGGGCTCGGCGCGTGGCTCGACCTCGACGCGTCCGACCGAGAAGCGGAGCCCCTCGACCGCGACGCCGTAGAGCTGCAAGCTCCGGCAGATATCGGTCGACAACAGCGCGAGCTCGCTCGCCCACACGCTGTGCGTGACGCGCACGAAGAGCACGCCCTTCTCGAGGCGCCATGGCGCGCTCCGCTCGGCGATGCGCGTCCCGACGGCGCGCTCCCACTCTGCGCGCGACAAGGGAGGGCCCTCGAACCCGGCCGGCGGCGAGAAGCCCTTGACCTCGCCCAGCACGTCCCCGAGCGTGGCCACGTCGCGCTTCTTGCGCCTGGACTTCATGGCCCCGCGAGCAACGTCGTCAGGAAGTAAGACGCCCTGGGGCGATTGCCCTCGAGCTCGACCTCGTAGCGAAGCCCGGGCTCGAGGACCTGGGTGATGCGACCGCGCTCGAACCCCGTCGCCCAGCGGTACGCACGGACCGAGCGCCCGACCGTGAAGCCGCGCGGCTCGAGCGCGATCGAGCCCACCACGGCGCGCCGGTGCGCTTCGATGTGGCCGCTGCCAGTGAGCACGAAGGCCCGCGTCGCATCGAGCGCGACGATGAGCCCCATCGACGTGCCGCCGGACTTCGGAAAGGCGACGTATGCGAGCGGCTGGATGCCGGTCCGCACCGGCTCGGCGTGATCGACGCTGGTCTGCCGCGTCGTGCCCGCCCAATCGAACGCGACCTTCAGCTCTTCCCCGCGCTGGGCTCGCGACACCCGGCCGAGCCAGCCCGGCGTCGTCCAGGTGTAGAAGAGCGCGAGGGTCCCTTCGGGCAAGTGCCTCGTCTCGCCGATCGGGTGAACGAGCGCGGCCGGCACCGAGTCGACGCGCTGCCCCATCTTGTCCACGAGCGAGACGACGCCGTCTCCGACCGCATCCACGCGATAGACGGCGACCATCACGAGCTCGCTTCCGGGCTGCGGCGTCGTGGCCCACGCGCTCGAGCCCACAGTGAGCGACGACGGGGTCTTCGGCAGCTCGGCGAGCCATGCCGGTGGCGCGCTCGCGGCGGATGCCATCGGCGGCAGCACGGGCGTCGGCAAGGCCTCGCTCGACGCCGTGCCCGAGCCCGCGGGTTCCACCATGAGTGGCGGCGGCTCGCTTACGCACGCGCCGATCCACGCGCTCGCTGCGGCGCAAGCGAGTACGAGCGCCGCGTGGACGTGCATCGCGAGCCACACCTACTGCGCGCGATGCCATGCCGCAAGGCGCAAGGCTCAGCGACCTCTACCGATGCGGTGCTGGAATTCGCGTAGCGCCCTCGCTAAATGCATGGCCCCGTGCTGCACCCCCACACCGAGCTTCGCTTCATCAACGACACGATCGGCTACGGCGTCGTCGCGACACGCCCGATCCCGCAGGGCACGGTGACCTGGGTCCGCGATCGCTTCGATCAGAGCTTCACGGCGGCGGAGGTCGGCGCGATGTCGCCGCCCTATCGCGCGATCGTCGACAAATTCAGCTTCGTCGACCGCCACGGCCACTACGTGCTCTGTTGGGATCTCGCCCGCTTTCTCAATCACTCGTGCCGCGCCAATTGTCTCGCGGCGGGCTACGACTTCGAGGTCGCCGTGCGCGACATCGCGCCGGGCGAAGAGCTCACCGACGACTACGGCACGCTCAATCTCGATGTGCCGTTTCACTGCGACTGCGGCGCGCCCGACTGCCGCAAGACGATCTATCCCGACGACCTGCTGCGCCTCGGCGTCGCATGGGACGCGCTGCTCGCGGAGCCCTTCGCGCGTCTCGGCGCGGTCGAGCAGCCGCTCGAGGCGCTCTCGGCGACGACCGCGGACTGGCCACGCGCGAAGGCCGCATGCGCGGGCCTCGAACCCATCGCTTCGTGCCGCGACAACTACCGCGCACGAGACGCGCGACGCTAATGTGGCGGCTTAGAGACTCGCCACCCAATCAGCAATGCGTCCACAGCGCGGGCAAAGCCCTGCGCTGACGCGGCGCTGTGGGCGTCACATCCCGCCGCCCATGCC
>SYFR01000268.1 GCA_005800325.1 Myxococcales bacterium
GAGCGGGAGCGACTCGCGGCCGTCTGGGGTACGACCGCGGGGCGCGGCACGAGCCCGAGGTTGTCGCCGGACACGGCGAAGAGCCCGAGCGCGACGAACACCGCGAGCGGGACGACCTTTGCCGCGGTGAAGACGTTGGTGGTGAGGGCGCCCGGCTTGACGCCGAGCAGGTTCACGATCCCGAGCCCGAGGGCGATGGTCGCGATCGTCACGGCCGGCATCTTGGGACCGTCGAGCGACGGCGCGAGGCTCGCGAGGTAGCCGGGCACGGCGTTCGCGACCGCCGCGAAGCTGAGCACCATCGTCACCCAGGCGCTCCACCCGACGAGGAAGCCGGGCACCGTGCCGAAGGCCTCGCGCGCATAGAGATACGGGCCTCCGGTGCCCGAGAACATGCCCGCCGCCTCCGCGAAACAGAGCGCCACGGCGACGAGCATCAGCCCCACGAGCGCGAACGCGAGCCACGACGCCGGCCCGAGGTAGTGCCCGAGCCTTCCTGGCAGGCGGTAGATCCCCGAGCCCACGATCGCGTTCACGCCGATGCAGAGGACGCTGAAGAGCCCGAGCGCGCGGGTCGGCGTGGACATGCTGCACCGACTACCGCGGCGCACGGATCGCCGCAAACCCGTGCCGCTGGCCGAGCCCGTCGCGACCCGCGGTGCTCGCGCCTGCGCTGCGAACACCACGATACGGCACGTCGCGACCCGCTCGCTTCTCGCCCGCGGCCGCGCGAGACTCGCGTGCGTGTGCGGACGCTTCACGCTGACCGTGTCCCACTTGGCCGAAGTGGCCGAGGCCGTCGGCGCGTGGCTCTCCCCCGACCTCGCGGCCGAGTATCGTCCGCGCTTCAACGTCGCGCCCACGCAGCGGCATCCCATCGTGCGCGCAGACGCCGGCCGCCGCGAGCTCGTGCCGGCGCACTGGGGGCTCGTCCCCGCGTTCGCGAAGGACCGCTCGATCGGCCACCGGCTGATCAACGCCCGCGGTGAATCCGTCGCGGAAAAACCGGCGTTTCGCGCGGCCTACCGCTCGCGCCGCTGCGTCGTTCCGGCCGACGGCTTCTACGAGTGGACCGGGCCGAAGGGCGCGCGCCAGCCCGTTTGGTTTCACGCGCCCGACCGCAGCCTGCTGTGGCTCGCGGGGCTCTTCGCGATGTGGACCGACCGCGCGACCGGCGAGGTGCTGACGACCTTCACCATCGTGACGACCGCTGCGAACGAGGTCGTCGCCAAGGTGCACGCGCGCATGCCGGCGGTGCTCGGCACCGTTGACGTCAGCGAATGGCTGGAGGCCGCCGACCCGAAGGCGCTGCTCGTGCCGGCTCCCGTGGCACGCCTCGTCGCGAGCCCGGCCTCGTGCCGCCTCAACTCGCCACGCGAGGACGACGCCGACTTGCTCGCGCCGGACGACCCGCGTGCCCGAGGCCAGCGCGCGCTCTTTTGAGCAGGATCCGATATTTCGTGGAAATGGCGGGCTTTTTGGCGCGTGTCACTTGCTCGGTGTTTTTTTGCTGGCGAATCTCTAATTCGCCATACTAGGACCGCGCCATGTCGGAGCCGCCGAAGCTTCCGCCCAAGCGAGAGGTCGCGCTCGCGCTGCTCGAGGGGCCGAGCCTGTTCGTGCACCTCGATCCGCGGCGCGAGAACGTGGTCGTGCCGAAGTGGCTGAAGAACCAGGCCCAGCTCGTCCTGCAGGTCGGCTTCAACATGGCGATCACGATCCCCGACCTCGAGGCCGGCGAAGACGGGATCGGCTGCACGCTGTCGTTCAATCGCTCGCCGATCTGGTGCTTCATGCCCTGGTCGGCGATCTATGGCCTCGTCGGTGAGGACGGCCGCGGGATGATCTGGCCCGACGATGTGCCCGCCGAGGTCGAGGCGATGCGCGGCAAGGCGAAGGCGCAGAAGCCCGGTGAGAAGAAACGCGCGAAGCTCGCCGCGGTTTCGGCGCTCGCACCTTCGCCCGGCGCTGGGCCCGACGCGGTCGCGCCCGACTCCGCGCTTCCAACGAAGCGTCGCCGAGCGCCTGCCGCTGCTGAGCCCACCCCTGATCCTGCCGCCGCTGGGCCTGCCGCCGCCGGCGAGACGAGCGACGGCGGTACGACCAAGAAGAAGCTGCCGAGCTATCTGCGCGTCGTGAAGTAGTGGTCTTCGCCTGGCGCGTTCTTCCCGTTGCGTGAGCGCCGCCGCCGCAGCAGCGCGAGCCCCACGCCGCACAAAGCCGCGAGGCGCAGCGCGCGGCCGTCGCTCGGCGTCGCGTCGCCGCCCGCGACGAGACACCCGCAGCCGCTCGTGATGACGATGGTGCGCTGCGGTCGGCGCTTCGGCTCGCCCTCGACGGCGCAGCTCGCGTCGCAGCCGTCACCCGCTTCGACGTTGCCGTCGTCGCACGCCTCGGCCTCCTCGAGCTCGCCGTCCCCGCACACCGCGACGGTGACCTCCGCCTTGCGCCCGACGACGCAGAAATCGTCGATCGTCCAGCCGCCGAGCTCGTAGCCCATGTCGCTCGCGAGCTCGAACTTCACGCTGAGCTGCCCCGTCGGCTCGAGGTACGGCGTGAGCGGCAGATCGTGGAAGCGCCACTCGCGATCGCGGTGGTGGATCTCCGCCTCGTTTTCCGAGCCCGAGGAGTAATTGCCCCACGCGTACTTGCCATTCACGTAGATCGTCGCCGCGTCGTAGTAGCCGTCTTCGACCGTGAGCCAGCGCCGGTATTGCAAGCGCACGTCGGTGTAGCCGCGAACATCGATCGACGGGCTCAGAGCGAAGTTGACCTTCTCCGGCTGGTAGCTCCCGGTGTGCACGCCGTGCCCGAGGTCGTTGCCGAACACGCGCGCTCCAGAGAACGCGGACTCGGGATCGCCGCTCGCCGGCTCGCTCGTCGGCATGCCCCACTGCCAGTCGTCGGCGCCGTCCTCGTTCGTGCCTTGCGACAGGCCGTGCGTCCAGCCGCCACTGAACGGATCGGCCTCGAAATCGGTGCAATAAATCGGCTCGACGTCGCCGACGTGGAGCTGGTAGAGCCGATCGGCGAGGTTGTCCGGATACGACAGCGCGCCGCCGCTCGCGAGCTCCACCTCGACGCGAAACCGCACCACGGTGCCGTCGTCCTGCGTCGGGATCTGCCCGGCGTAATCCGCGGGCCCACCCGTCATCGCGACGCTCGTGAGCGCGCTGTTGTCGCCCTCGCGCCGGTAGCGGAGCGACACCTCGGCGACCGTGTCGGAGGCGCACGCTTGGTAGAGTCCGCCCACGTGGATCGCGACGTCGTAGCCGTCTTGGGTCGGCGGCGCGGCGCTCGGTACGAGGACGTTCGCGTCGACCGTGCGCAGCCCGTGCCGCCCGAAGGCGTCGATGATCTCGCACACGTTCGGCGTGCCGTTCGCGAGGTTGCCGTCGTCGTCGTCGGCCGCGAGCACCTCGGGGAACGACGACGGGATGTCCGCCGAGGTCCGCGCCGCGGCGTAGAAGAGCTCGTTGTTGAGCTGCTTGCCCGCGTCTTCGCCATGCTTCTCGACGAGCAGCTTGCGCAGATCCCAGAGCGCCCCGGCGATGATGAGCCCGGTCTCGTGCGGATCGGACGACACGTGCTCCGGCCACCGCGCCTCGCCTTGCGGATCGATGTCGCGGAGCGGCTCATCGTCGTAGAAGAAGCCGCGCCCCATGCCCGGATCGCCGGTGAGGCTCGTCGCGTAGTAGTCGCTCAGCCCCTCGCTCAGCGCCGGGTCGAAATTACCCGCGCCGAACACGATGGCGTGGTGGTGAAACCCGTGTCCGAACTCGTGGTAGACGACGTCGGCGAGGCGGCCGGTGTTCTCGCACGGGCCCGCCTGCCGAAAGAAGTTGATGCTCTGCCCGTCGTAGAACGCGTTGCAGGCATCGTCGATGTTCACGTTCACCTGCAAGAACGCGTCGAGCCACTTCATGCTCGGGGCGATCGTGCGGCCGTGCGCCTTGGCGATGTGGGCGTGCACGTAGCTCGCGAGCTGCGAGTCGGCGAAGGGCTTGTCGGGTGCGCTCCAGAGGAAATCCTTCCCCGGCTCGAGCGTGAGGCTCGCCGCCTCGGCCTTCCCCGCCTTGTTCGCGACCGAGATCTTGCTGCCCTTCGCGGTGAACGCGATCGCGCTCGCCATGCCGTCGGGTACGTCGAAGGCGCCGAGCTCGCTCGCGGTCGTCGCCTTGCCGTCCACGAACACCTCGAGGAGCGGAGCCGGGTAGGGCTGCCGCTCGGCCGTCGGGCGGCGCACCGGTGCGTCGATGTGGATCGTCGCCTCGCCGAAGCGCAGCTCTTGCCGCAGCGCGACGGGCGCGCCCGAGGCAGCGTCGAGGAACACGGTGTAGAGGCCGAGCGGCGCCGAAGCGCGAACGGTCACCGGCACCACCGTCACGAAGCGATGCACTCGCGCCGCGCCGATGAGCGGCAGGATGCGCGCGTCACCGAGCTCGGTCGCGCTGGCGATCGAGGCAAAGCGCGAGCGGACGAGGTCCTCGGCGGCGAGCCTCGCTTCGTTGTCGTCGATGCTGCGTGGCGGACGGCGCCCGCGGACGTTGGGCAGGGCCTCGCTCGCGAGCACGATGAGCCGATCGCGCTTGAAGCGAAAGCTGAGCTGCCCGCCCTCGACGTCGAGCCCGCCGTGGCTCTGCCGAAAAGAGACGACGCGCAGCTCACCGCCGGGGGTAGTGAGGACCTCGTTCGCGGCGAGCACGAAGTCCAACGCGGAGGAGCCCGGCGCCAAGAGCTCGCGGTGCCGCGCGAGGAAGCTCCGCGCGAAGGACTCGGCGGCCTGCGGCGAGCCGCTCGCGTTCGCGGCCGCGATCCCCTCGCCGAAGATCCGCAGCGGTACGCCGGTCGCTTCGTCCCACGTCGCGAGCCACTCGCCGCCGACGTCGGCGCGGAACCGCTGCCACGCGACGCTCGCCCGAGCGGGGACGCTGGTCGTCGAGAGGCGCGTCGCCCGCAGCGAGAGCGCGTCGGCGGCGACGAGGCCGCTGTCCGAGGGGTGGGCCGTCAGCGCCTGCGCGTGGGACGCCCACGACAAGAGGCCCGCAAGTGCGCCCGAGATCATCTTTCGCTTCATCGCGCGCCCGCCGGTAGCAATCGATAGGCCATAACGAAGGCGCGAGAATACGCGGAAACCTCTGCGAACCAAGCCCGCCGGCAGCGCTGGCACCGAGCTTCGTCAATTTCCTCACGCGCGGCAGGCGCATGCAGCGGCGCGCGACGAGGCAGCGGCGCCGGAATTTTCCAGCCTTTACGCGGATTGCGTTGCTATAGATCGCGCGTGATTCGGCGCGAGGCGAGGCGGCACCGCGATCTCGAGCTGGCGATCGACGAGGTCGCCGCGAGCTACGACGGGCCAGAGGAGATCAACAACCTCGAGAGCGCAGCCCTGCCGAGCCAGCGCAAGGTGATGGAGGCGTTCGCGCACGTCCTGCCCGTCATTTACATGGGCTTTTACAGCACGCGCGCGCTCAACCGCGACAACCTGCGGCACGGGATCGGCGAGCACCTCTACCACGCGCACGAGATCCTCGTGGATCAGATCGAGCGCGCCGTGAGCTACGAGCGCTTTCGGGGCGCGCTCGGCGTGCTCGGAGAGGGCTACAGCGAAGAGGTGGTGCTCGGGCTCTGGCGCGCGGTGCCGGAGCTGCGGCGCTTGCTCAACCGCGACGTGCTCGCCGCATTTCACGGCGACCCCGCGGCGCAGAGCATCGAAGAGGTCGTCTTCAGCTACCCGTCGGTGCAGGCGATCACGGCGCACCGCATCGCGCACGTCCTGCACCAAGAGGGCGTCCCGATGATCCCGCGCATCATCTCCGAGCACGCGCACGCGTCGACGGGCATCGACATCCACCCGGGCGCCACCATCGGCGAGGGCTTCTTCATCGATC
>SYFR01000269.1 GCA_005800325.1 Myxococcales bacterium
CCGATCGCCGATCGCCGCGAGCGACCACCGCGAGCTCCCGAAGCCGAGCGTGACGTTCGTCGCCTCGCACTGCCCGCTGCGCGTGTGCGCGTGCCCCGTCAGCGTGACGTCGGCCTTGGGCTTGAAGGGCGCCAGATCCGAGGCGTAAGCGAGGCTCGCCGGACCTTCCTCGTGAAGCGGGACGTCGCCCGACAAGGGCTCGGCCGCGTCCAGCGCGACGACCGGCGCGCCGAGGGCGAGCGCGAAGAGCTGCTTGACGACGACGACGAGGCTCTCTTGCGGCGGCACGAGCTGCCAGCCGAGGCAGGCCGCCGCGAGCGGTCCCTCGGTGACGATCGGGACGAGCTCCTTCGATCTAGGCGGGAGCGCGGGCTCGGTGCGCGCGGGCGTCACGGCATCACGCTGACCTTGCTCTGGCTCGGCGAGTCGTGCAGGCCCGCGGGCATGTTGTCTTTGTTGTGCGAGCTCGTCGCCGTCTGAAACACGAGGCCCTTGCCCGCAGCCTTCACCTTCGAGCTGCCGAGCTTGAAGACGACCTTCTGCGCCGACGTGCCTGACACGAGGCCGCCGGCGTTGCCCGCCTCGTCGCCGCTGCTGTTCGGAACCTCGCTCGTCTCCACCACCGACTCCATGTTCTCGATCTTCACCTTGGGGCTCGTCTTGGTGACGTTGGCCACCATGGCGGTGTTGGGGAAGGGCGTCGGGATGGGCGGTGCGGGTGGGGCCGGCACCTTGCAGACATCCGGCAGCCCCATGCAGGTGCCGCCGGCCTTCGAGGCTGCGGGCAGCATCAGCCGAGCAGCACGCGCTTGCCGTCGATGCGCGTGTCCTCCTTGGAGCTGACGGTGGTGCGACCGCTCACGAGCTCGAGCGTGCGCTCGACGAGGGTCCGCATGCGGCGCGCGTGGGTCTCGGCCACGCCGTGGGCGGTGCGAAAGACGTCGTGCGTTCGCTCGACGATGCGCGCGGCATCGAGCTCGAAGTGCCCGATCCGCAGCACGGCGCGCGAGGCGGTCATCTCGATCGCGGTGGCGTCGATCCGCACGCGCCCGTTCGGCGCCGAGAGCGCGACGTCGCCGGGCGAGCACAGCACGAGCTCGCCCCGCTCGCCGTCGTAGCGCGCGATGACGACGCCGCTCGCGTCGTGGAGCGAGATGACCTCGCGATCGATCGTCGCGCGCGCGCCGCTCGTTGTCACGAGCGCGCCATGATCGTTCACGAGCGCGCCGCACTTCGTCACGAGCGCTCCCCGGTGCGACGCCTCGCCCACGGGCTCGAGCCGCACGACCGCGTTCTTGGGCATGATGGACCTTTCGGATCCCCCGCGCCGGGGTGGTGCCGTCAGCCCTTGAAGTCTTCGGCCGCGGCGCGCGCGGGATCCGTGCCCCGGGCGCCGTGGCGATTCAAGCCCGATGTCACCGCCCCCTCGAGCACGGCGCGGTGCAAATCGGCGAACTCGACCGTCGCGTTCTTCAGCGAGGCCCCTGTCAAATCGGCGTGCGAGAGATCGGCCCACGCGAGATCGGCGCCGTCGAAGTGAGCCCCGACGAGGCTCGCGTGGGAGAAGCGTGCCTTGCCGAGCTTCGCGCCTTGGAAGTCGGCGCCGGCCGCGTGGATCCCCCCGAGCTCGGCGTCCTCGAGGCGTGCGCCCGCGAGCCGCGCCTCGGCGAGGGTCGCGCCCGCGAAGTTGGCGCGCCGCCCGCGCAGCCCCGCGAGACTCGCACGCGTCAGATCGGCGCCCGCGAAGCCCGCCTGGAAGGCATCGGCCTCGTCGAGCTTCGCGCCCCGAAGCTTCGCCCCCGCAAAGATCGAGCGCGGCATCGCGACGCGCCGCAGCTCGACGCCTTCGAGGTCGGCGCCTTCGAAGAGGCACTGGCTGAGCACCGTCGCAGCGTCGAGCTTCGCGGTCCTGAGATCGGCGCCGCTCAGATCGGCGAGGTGCAGGCGCAGCCCGCGCAGGTCCGCGCCGGCGAGCGCGCGCGACGCGACGCGGCAGGTGGTCAGGTCGAGCCGCGCGAGGATGGCGCCGTCGAGCACTACTTCGAGCAGCATCGTGCGGTCGAAGCGCGCGGCGCTCAGATCGGCACGCGTGAGCGTGGCTCCGGTGAGGTTCGCGTCCGTGAGCACGACGCCTCGCAGGACGGCGCCCGTGAGGTCGGCGTCCGCGAGCTGCGCGCGACTCAACTCCGCGCCGTCGAATGCGGCGTCGGCGAAGCGCGCCCCGGTGAGCCATGAGCCGGCGAGGTTCGCGCCCGCGAAGGAGACCCGCGTCCAGCTCGTCATGCGCAGATCGCAGCCCGACAGCTCCGCGCCCGCGAGATCCGCGTCCGCGACGTGCGCGCCGACGAGCTCCCCGCGACGCGCGAGTGCCAGCACGCCGTCCGCCGTTGCGCCGGTCGCTTCCACCGATTGAGCTCCGCGAGGACCTTCGCCGGTCGGGCTACCCGCGCCCGTGCATCCACTTCTTCAGCATCGGCGTCATCGCCATCAGCACGAGGCCGCTGCCGATCGGCACCGCGAAGAGGAAGGCCCAGATGTTGACGTGGTGCTCGTGCAGGATGCTCTCTAGGCTGCCGGCGAGGTAGTTCGCGATGGCGCTCGAGGTGAACCACAGCCCCATGAAGAGCGAGATGATCCGCGCGGGCGCGAGCTTCGTGACCATCGAGAGGCCGATGGGAGAGAGGCACAGCTCGCCGATGGTGTGGATGACGTAGACCGTGAAGAGCCAGTGCGGCCCGACCTGCCCCGTGCCCGCGAGCTGCGAGGCGAAGTACATCACGACGAAGCCGAGGCCGAGGATCACGATGCCGATCCCCATCTTCGCGGGGGTCGCGATGGGGAAGGTGCCGCCGTCGAGCTTGAGCCACAGCTTCGAGAAGAGCGGCGCCATGAGCACGATGCCGAGCGGGTTGATCGCCTGGAAATACGAGGCCGGGATCTCCCAACCGAAGAGGTGCCGATCGGTCTGCGTGTCGGCGAAGAGCGTCATCGTGCCGCCCGCCTGCTCGAAGCCGGCCCAGAAGACGACGTTGAACGCGAGCAGGGCGAAGATGACGATCATTCGCTGCCAGTCCTCGGCCTTGAAGCCCTCGTCGCCGCCGCCGCGCTGGATCGCGAAGAAGACGAGCCCGAGCCCGAGCGCGAGCCCGAGCGCGAGCCGCACGATCGACGGAACGACGCCGATGATGTGGTCCACGGTCTTCCAGCTCACGAGGACGAGCTGCACGAAGGCCGTGCACGCTCCGACGATGGCGAGGATGTCGAGCCAGTCGCGGCTCGTGAGGCGGCTGTCCGGCGTGACCGCGCGCCCGGCCGGAAAGCCGACCGTGCCGAGCAGGCGCTGCCAGGTGAGGAACACCGCGAGCCCGCAGAACATGCCGATCGCCGCGGCGCTGAAGCCGTAGTGCCAGCCCACCTTCTCGCCCAGCGTGCCGCACACGAGCGGCGAGAAGCAGGCGCCGAGGTTGATCCCCCTGTAGAAGATCGTGAAGGCGCCGTCGCGTCGCGCGTCGCCCTGCTCGGAGAGCTCGCCGACCATCGTCGAGATGTTGGGCTTGAAGAAGCCGTTGCCGATGATGAGCAGTCCGAGCGCCTGATAGAGCAGGGGCTGGAACGCCATCGCGAGGTGGCCGAGCATCATCAGCGTGCCGCCGATGACGACCGATTTCCGCTTGCCGAGGAAGTTGTCGGCGAGCCAGCCGCCGACGAGCGGCGTCAGGTAGACGAGGCTGGTGTAGGTCCCGTAGACCTTGAGCGCGTCCTGTTCCGGGTAGTTCAGCTGGCCGACCAGGTACAAGACCAGGAGC
>SYFR01000270.1 GCA_005800325.1 Myxococcales bacterium
AGTCGCGGCGGATCGACAACCAGCTACGCGGGCGCGCGGGTCGTCAGGGCGATCCCGGCTCGAGCCGGTTCTACCTGTCGCTCGAGGACGACCTCATGCGCATCTTCGCGGGCGATCGCGTCAAGAGCATGATGGAGCGGATGGGCATGCCCGACAACGAGCCCATCGAGCATCCGTGGGTGACGAAGAGCGTCGAGAACGCGCAGACGAAGGTCGAAGAGCGCAACTTCGACATTCGCAAGAATCTCCTCGAGTACGACGACGTGATGAGCTCGCAGCGGTCCACGGTGTACCGGCTGCGCCAAGAGCTCTTGCGCGGGCGCTACACGGCCGAGGAGCTCGACGAAGAGGGGCGACCGCTCGGCGAGCCGCGCGAGATCAAGCCGGGCCGTGCGCTCGTGGCGCAGGTGAAGAAAGAGGTCGGCGCCGTCCTCGGCATGTTCTTCGAGGATCCGATCGTCCCGCGCGAAGATGAGGGCAAGCTGCGCGAGCTCAAGGACAAGGAGCTCGAGGGCGCGAAGCTCGTCGAGCTCGAGACGCTCAAGAAGGAGATTTATACGCGCTGGGGCGTCGTCGTCGATCTCGGAGAGATCGGCTTCGGCGGCAAGGCCGAGCCGCGCTCCGCAAAAGACGTCTACAAAGAGTGCATCGAGCTCGTGCCGCAGGCGCTGGCCGAGCAGCGTGACCGCCTCCTCGATTTGCTCGATCGCGTGATCGGGGCCATCGTCGAAGACAGCTGCCCGCTCGAGAAAGTACCGGACGACTGGGACTGGAACGGGCTCTACGAAGGGTTCGAGCGCCACATCGGCGTCGCGCTGCCGGAGGAGCTGTCGGAGAACAGCGATCGGGACACGCTCGCGGGCGAGATGTTCGAGCTCGCGCAAGCGCGGCACCTCGAGCGCGAGCAGCAGGTCGGCCTCGAGCTCGTGCTGCGAATGTTCCGGCACATCTACCTCGAAGAGCTCGATCGCGCGTGGGTCGACCACCTCACGGACATGGACCACCTGCGCGACGGGATCGGCCTTCGCGGCTACGGCCAGAAGGATCCGAAGCAGGAGTACAAGAAAGAGGGCTTCAACCTGTTCGTGACGATGCTCGCGCGCGTGTCGTCCTCGGTCGTCGAGAAGGTGATGAGCACCGAGGTGCGCAAGGCCGAAGACGAGGACGCGATGGAGGAGGCGGATCTCGCGCGCCACGCGGACGAGCTCTCGCACGCGCTGGCGAAGCACGGAGAGGACGTGCGGCCCGCGGGGTCCCGACCGGGCTTGCCCTCACCCCGCGAGGCCCCGCTCCTCACCGCCGAGATGGACTGCCCGTGCGGCAGCGGCAGGAAATTCTCCGCGTGTCACGGGGCGGACGAGCCGAGCGAAGAAGCCTCGCTCTAGCATCGAGCGGCGCAACGGGGTCGGATCGCAGCGTCGTAGGAGGCCTGGTTCGCGCGGCGAGCGGCGCTTGTGGCCGGGGTGCTGAATATCCCACATCGTGCCCTCGTCTTTTCGGCGACGAGGTAATTCGACCATGGCGACGAAGCTGTTCTGGCAGCTCGCGGTCGCGCTGGCGATCGTCACGGCGCCCACGCTCGCACTCGCCGAGCATGGGACCGTGGGCGACCCGCTGCGCGGCCAGGCTCTTGTTTCCGGGGCACCCATCTTGACGATCTCGCCGCCGCGCGGCGGTTACGCGATGCTCTCGCGCGACGGGCACCTGGTCGGCTGGTACACGCAGCCGGCGGTCCTCTCGCTCGAGGCCGGCGCGACCTACACGATGGTCGCGGTGCGCGGGACGGCGCTCGTCTCGACGCTCGCGATCGTCGCGCAGCCGGGCATGACGCAGGTCGGCTTCAGCGACGGGAGCGACACGCCAACGTTCGCGTACCAGCCGCCGGTCGTCTTCGGAGCGGGCTACGAGTACGCGTCGTACGGAAGCTCCGCGCCGCACTTCAGGCCGCGGCCCGCCGCGATGGCGGACGACGTGTTCCACGACCTCATCGTCGAGGTGGGCCTGATGCGGACCGACGCCGGCCGCTACCGCGTGCTTCGTCGGTTCGCGCGGCGCGCGTGGTTCGACGCCGCGCAGGCAGAGGCCCTCGTGGCCGAGCTCTCGAGCCCGAGCTATCGCCGCTCGGCCGCACGGCTCCTCGCGCGGCGGATCGTGCCCGAGGTGTCCGCGTACGGATGGTAGGATCGCCGGCTTGACCGGCGACGATCCCGCCATCGCTCGTGGTGCGGCGAATCCGAGCTCCGCCAGAGGCGCGAGACAGCGCTTCTCACGTCGCGCTCTCCTCGGTGGGGCGCTCGTCGGGGGCGCGGCATTCGGCGTCGACGTCGCGCTCTCGCGGCTCGCGCGTCCCCCGCGTCCCCTAGGGCCCATGTCGGCCGAGGCAGAGGCGGTCGTCCGCCGCGCGTGGGAGGGCCTCGACCCGGCCCGCGTCATCGATGCGCACGTGCACGTGGTCGGCCTCGGTGTCGGCGGCACCGGCGCATGGGTCAATCCGCACATGCGCTCGTGGCTGCACCCGGCCGAGCGCGCGCGCTTCGAAATCTACCTGCGCGCCGCGGGGATCGACGACCTCGACCGCGCCGACGCCGCCTACGCCGAGCGGCTCACGAGGCTCGCCGACACGACGCCGCATGGGCGCTTCGTGCTGCTCGCCTTCGATCGCGCGCACACGGAGGACGGGAGCGTCGAGCTCGAGGCGAGCGAGTTCTACGTACCGAACGACTACGTGCTGTCGCTCGCGCGCGCGAACCCCGCGCTCTTCATCGCCTGTGCCTCGATCCATCCGTACCGAGAAGACGCGGTGAGCGAGCTCGAGCGCGTCGCGGCCCTCGGCGCGCGCTGCGTCAAGTGGCTCCCGAGCGCGATGCGGATCGATCCGGCGTCGCCGCGCTGCGACGCGTTTTACGACAAGCTCGCAGCGCTCGGTGTGCCGCTCTTGTCGCACGGCGGCGAGGAGCGAGCGGTCGACGTGAAGGAGGCGCAGGCGCTCTCGAACCCGCTGAGGTTGCGACGCGCGCTCGACCGCGGCGTGAAGGTCATCGTCGCGCACGCCGCGTCGAGCGGCCAGGATCTCGACCTCGACGCGCGGGGTGCGGACAAGCCGCTGCGTCCCAGCATCGAGCTATTTTTTCGCATGCTCGAAGAGCCGCGCTACGAGAGGCTCTTGTTTGGCGAGCTCTCGGCGACGACGCAATACAACCGCTGCCACGTGCTGCCGCAGCTCCTCGCGCGCCCTGAGCTCGCGACCCGCTTCGTCAACGGGAGCGACTATCCGCTGCCGGCCATCCACGCCTTGCTCCGCACGAAGAAGCTCGTGGAGCTCGGGCTCATCACCGCGCTCGAGCGCGAGAGCCTCAACGAGATCGACGCACACAACCCGCTGCTCTTCGACTTCGTGGTGAAGCGCACGCTGCGTGGACCGGGCGGCGCGAAGCTCCCCGACTCGGTGTTCATGCCGCCCGAGGGCCTCTATTCGGGCGGCTGACGTCGCGGGGCTGTCAGCGGACCCAGCGCGGCAGCCAGTCGGCGCCCCGCGAGCGCGTGAGCCGCGAGACGCCCGTCCCGTCATGGCGCATGCGGTAGAGCTCGACGTCGCCGTCGCGGTTCGATGAGAACACGAGGGACTGGCCGTCGGGCGACCACTCGGGCGACTCGTCGCGGTGCGCGCCGTGCGTCTCGACGACGAGCGCGCCCGTCCTGGCATCGACGATGCGGAGGCCCGCGGTCTTGCCGCGATCTTCGCTGTACGCGATCCTCGCGCCGTCGGGCGAGAAGCGGGGATCGCGATCCGCGAGCACGCCGAGATCCTTCGCGCCGAGCGCGCGCGGTGTCTCGCCCGCCGGACCCATCGTGTGCAAGCGTGGGGCGCCGCCGCGCGAGCTCACGAACGCGAGCGCTCGGCCGTCGGGCGACCACACCGGGTGCGTGTCCTCGCCGCGCTGCCAGGTGAGCCGGCGCACGTCTTTGCCGTCCTTGCCCATGGTGAAAATCTCGGCGTTGCCCTCGCGGCTCGAGACGTACGCGATGCGCGCGCCATCGGGCGACGCTGCGGGCTCGAAGCTGCCGGCCGCCGCTTTCTCGATGCGCGTCACCGCGCCGGACGCGCCGCGGAGCGCGATGTTGCTGAAGCCCAGCGCTCCGGCCTCGAAGACGAGCTCGCTGCCGTCGGGAAAGACGCTCGGGCTGCGAGCGCGGCTCCCTCTCGGCACGAGTGGACGCACGGCGCCGTCGGCGAACGAGAGCCGCGCGAGCTCTTCGGTGTACGTGGGCGTCCCGGGCTCGCCGCGGCTGACCACGAGGACGAGGGACATGCGATCCGGCATGACGGCCGCGACGAACTCGTCGGCGTCGGGCGTCCGCGTGAGGCGCGTCGACTGCGTTCCATCCGCGCAAATCGCGTAAATTTCGCGGTTTTCGTCGCGCTCCGACACGAACACGATGTGCGCTTCGCAAACCGACGCGGGGCTCGCGGATGCGGTCGGCGCTGCTGCCGAGGCGTCGCTCGACGCGGGGCCGTGGGGCGCGCTCGCCGATGTCTCGCGGGGGACGCCGCCCATCGCGTCGCTCGGGCCCGGTTCACGGCACGACGCGAGCGACACGAGCACGAGCGGCACCCACGTCGCGCGCCGAGCGAGCGAGGAGTGAGGGCGCGCCCGCGCCACGGTCGATTCGTGAGGTTCGTGGGCGCGCATCAAGCGATGCGTAGTCGTGCTGCCGCGGCGATTCCATCGAGGGAGGTTACGGCGAGACGAACCGCACGGCGTCCGCGACGACGACCGCGCCCGGATCGGTCCAGCGTGAGAGGCCCACGACGTTCCACCCCGCGGTGAACTTGAAGGTCCCGAGCGCGACCCATTGATTGCCGCTCTTCTGTTGGTTCACGTAGACCGTGTCGAGGTGCGCGCCGTTGCCGTCGTAGATGACGAACGGCGCTGCGGCGGAGCGATTGCCCGCGGCCGGCCACCACGCCTCGACCTTGAGCGTCCGCGCGCTCGGCAAGTACGCGCGGAACTCGGCCAGGTCGCTGGACTCGCCGGTCGAGCGCCACCAGTACCCGGTCTTGTAATAGCCGGCGACGTTGTTGCTCGCGGTCCAGCTGCCGGACACCGCGCACTTGGCGTTGCTCGCGTTCAGGGCGTTGTTGCTGTCGACGACGATGAGGGTCGTGGGCGGCTGCGGCTCGGGCTGCGGCGGCTGGTCTTGCGGCGGCGGCTGCGGGTCGGGCTGCGGCTCCTGCGGCGGCGGCTCGTCCGGGGGCGGCGGCTGGGGATTGCCGCCTCCGCAGTAGCCGTTCACGAGATCGATGTACTTGCCCCACGGCCAGTTCGGCCCGGGATCGACGCGGTTATAGGGCTGCAGCTGCCCGTGCCCGACGATGTGGTACGAGTCGCGGACGATGCTCTGATCCTTGGAGATGTCGCACGTCAGCTTTGCCGAGGCGTGCAGCAGGCCCTCGTCCCACGACGACTGCTTGGCGTAGCCGGCGTGCTCGATGCCGACGGTGAAGTTGTTGCTGCCGTAGCCCCCGAGGTCGCACGCGACGCCCGCGTTGAGCTTGCACTTGTAGTCCGCCGCGATGTGCCACGCCTTGCGGTTCTCGCGGACGAGCTGCGAGACCTCGCTGCCGGTGGCGTTGACGACGTAGTGGGCGCTGACGCCGCTCTGCGACGACTTGAGCCAGCTCCAGCAGCCCGAGTACGAGCCCTCGCAGGTGTGGATGATCACGATCTGTGGGTCGCCCGCCTTGCCGCTCGGCCGCGCGCTGTGGTTCGGCGACGCGCGCCACACTGCGCTGGCGTAGTCCGGGCCAGGCTCGAGCTGTTGGTCGGCGAGCGGGAAGAGCGGCGCGACGTCGAGCGCGTCGAGCGCGAGGCCCTCGGTCACGATGCCCGCCCGCAGCGCGTGGTAGACCTCGCCATGGACGTACATGGCTCGGCCCTCCAGCCCCTCGATGCCGCTGTAGTCGGCGACGATCTCGGCCCAGGCGCCTTCGTCCGCGCGATCGATGCCGCTTGCTGCGCCACGCGCCGAGAGCCATGCTGCGGCCGCGCGCACGTTCGCGCCGAGCTCCGTTGCGGCGACCTCGGGCTCGACGCCCGCGAGCTCCGCGCCGTCGAGCAGCCGCCCGCCGCGCAGGGCCATGATGCCGTACGCCGGGTCGAGCCCCTCGTGCTCGACCTCGCCGGTGATCATCTGCCAGCGCGTCTCGGCCCACGCGATGCTCTTGAGGAGCGAGGCCGGGACGTCGAACTCCGCGGCCGCATTGGCGAACACCGCCTCGGCGCTCGTCCCTTCGGCCTGCGTCTCGCCGGCCGGGAGGGTGTCGTCGTCGGGGCCCGCGCCAATCTCGCCGAGCGGCCCGCAGCCCGCGGCGAAGAGTCCGAGTGCCGTGCCAATCACGTTGCGCAGACGAGTCATCACGTTCTCCTTCTCTCGCGAGCGAGAGGGGTTCGTGCGCCGCGTCGCCCCTCGGCGGCGCGTGGTGCCCGTGCGCAAGATCGACATTCCACTACAAATCGGCCAGCGGGTCTAGAAAACGTCAGGCCGTAAAAAATAAGTGCGTGACCGCGTTACATGCGGAGAAAATGTGGGATAGCGCGATGCCTTTGGCGCGGCCGTGTAGGCTAGATGGCCTAATCTTGACCGTGACTGAAAATTGCAGCCGCGCTGAGCCTCGGCGTGCGCCTTCCAAGCTCGAGGCGACCTCGGCGCCGCGGGGCCAGCGACTCGCGTGCCCTGGGGCGCCATCGTGCGAGCGAAATTCGCGAGGCGCGTCGAGCCGCCCGCGACTACGCTGCTCGTGAGCCGGCCTGTGAGCGACGCGCGCTTCGACTACGACCTCGTCTGCATCGGCAGCGGTCCGGCGGGCCAGCGCGCGGCGGTGCAGGCGGCGAAGCTCGGCAAGCGGGCGGCCGTGCTCGAGCGTCGCTGCGTGACGGGCGGCGTGTGCGTCGACACCGGGACGATCCCGAGCAAGACGTTCCGCGAGGCGGTGCTTCACTTCGCGGGCGACGCGATCCGCATGGGGCGAAATCTGCGCCGCGAAGAGCGCCCCGATGCGGCGCAGCTTCTCGACCGCGTGGCCGAGCTCGTGCGGCGGCAAGCCGACGTCGTCGAGGCGCAGCTCGCGCGCAACGACGTGCAGCTCCATCGCGGACGTGCCCGCTTCCGCGACGCGCACACGCTCGAGGTCGAGGCCGAGGACGGGACGCGCGTGCTCACCGCGAAGACCGTGGTCATCGCCGTGGGCACGAGGCCGGCGCCGCCGCCGGGCGTGGCGGGGGAGTGCGACCGCGTGTTCACCAGCGACGGCATCCTTCGGCTCGGCCGGCTACCACGCTCGATCGCCATCGTCGGGGCGGGGGTCATCGGGATCGAGTACGCGTCGATGTTCGCGTGCCTCGGCGTCGAGGTGACGCTGCTCGATGGGCGCGCGACGCCGCTCGAGTTCGTCGATCGCGAGATCGTGGGCGAGCTCATGCACCAGATGCGTTCGCGCAACGTGACGTTTCGCACCGGCGAGTCGGTGGCGCGCATCGAGCTCGACGATACGAGCCGTGGCGGGCCGGCCACGATCTTCACCGAGAGCGGCAAGCGCATCGTGAGCGAGATGGTGCTCTTCTCGGTGGGGCGCATCGGCGCCACGGACGAGCTCGCGCTCGAGGCCGTGGGGCTCGAGGTCGACCTTCGCGGCCGCCTCACCGTCGACGAGCCGTTTCGCACGCGCGTGCCGCACCGCTTCGCGGCCGGCGACGTCATCGGCTTTCCGGCGCTCGCGGCGACGAGCGCGGAGCAGGGCAGGCTCGCGGCGTGCCACGCGTTCGGCGTCCCGGCGCGCCCGATGACGGAGCACTTTCCGGTGGGGATTTACTCGATCCCCGAGATCTCGATGGTCGGCGCGCCCGAGCACGAGCTCACCGAGAAGAAGGTGCCTTACGAGCACGGGCTCGCGCGCTACCGCGAGATCGCGCGGGGGCAGATCCTCGGCGACGACGACGGCCTCCTGAAGATGTTGATTCACCGCGAGGACAGGCGGCTGCTCGGCGTGCACGCGATCGGTACGGGCGCGACCGAGCTCATCCACATCGGGCAGGCGGTGGTCGCGCTGGGCGGCACGCTCGATTATTTTCTCGACGCGGTCTTCAACTACCCGACGCTCGCCGAGTGCTACAAGGTCGCGGCCCTCGACGCGCACAACAAGCTCGCGCGCTGATCGGCGCTCATCGGCGGCGAGCGCGGCCCTCGACGCGCACCACAAGCTCGCGCGCTGATCGGCGCTCATCGGCGGCGAGCGCGGCCGGAAGCCATGGCATGATGCGCGAAATGAAGACCGCGCGCATCGCAAACATCATCCTCGGCGTGGCGCTCGCGTGGGCGCTCGGCGCTGGCTGCGACTCCGGCGAAGGCGGCCGCTTCACGTGCGAGACGCCCGCCGATTGCCCGCTGCCGGCGTCGTCGTGCATCGAGGCGACCTGCGCTCTCGGCGCCTGCGGTGAGGTGGCGCGCGCGGCGAAGAGCGGGTGCAGCGACTCTGGCGGCAAGCTCTGCGATGGTGAGGGCCGCTGCGTCGGCTGCCTCGACGCGATGGATTGCGTCGAGGGCGTGTGCGACGCCGGAAGCTGCAGCGTGACGTGCGACGACGGCGTGAAGGACGGCGCCGAGAGCGACGTCGACTGCGGCGGCGGAGTGTGCGCCGCGTGCGAGAACGAGAAGGCATGCGCCGTGGCGGCGGACTGCGGGAGCGGCTTCTGCGACAGCGGCGGCGGGTCGCCTGCGGGCGCGTGCGCCGCGTGCATGGGCGACGACGACTGCAGCGGCGCGACCGGCACCTACTGCGAGGCGGGCGTGTGCACGACGAAGAAGCGCGCGGGCGAGGCGTGCGGAGCCGCCGGGGAGTGCGCGAGCGGGTTCTGTCCCGCGAGTGACGGCGTGTGCTGCGACGCCTCGTGCGATGGCGAGTGCACGGCCTGCAGCGCGGGCAAGACCGGCGGTAGCGACGGCACGTGCGCTGCGGTGCTGGTCGGGACCGATCCGGACGCGGAGTGCCCGGCAGGCGATGTCGCGAGCTGCGGCAACAGCGGTGACGGCTGCAACGGCGATGTCGCGGCGTCGGCATGCAAGAAATACGACGCCGCGAGCGAGTGCCTCGCGGCCAGTTGCAAGGACGGCATCGGGACGCCCGCGGCCTCCTGCGACGGAGCGGGCTCGTGCCCCGCGAGCACGCCAGTGCCGTGCGCGCCGTACGTGTGCGACGGCAGCGGCACCGCGTGCCTCGCCGCGTGCGCCGGCGACGGCGACTGCGTGGGCGGGTTCTACTGCAATGGCGCGAGCTGCGTGCCACAGGGCAATACCGGCGTCGCGTGCGGCGCCAACAACCAATGCAGTAGCGGCTTCTGCGCCGACGGCGTCTGCTGCAACACCGCTTGCGACGGCGCCTGCGACGCCTGTTCGAAGGCGAAGGGCGCATCCACCGACGGGGCGTGCTCGGCCGTCGCCCCCGGCATGCCCGGTGACCCGGCGTGCGCCCCGTACCTGTGCGATGGCCAGAAGGCGCTGTGTCCCGTCTCGTGCATGGGCGACAGCCAGTGCGCGGCGGGGAACTATTGCGACAACGGCGCGTGCGTCGCGAAGAAGGCGAAGGGGGTAGTCTGCTCGGCCGCGAATCAGTGCGCGACCGGGTTCTGCAGCGACGCGGTGTGCTGCAATGGGGCGTGCGGAGGAAGCTGCAACGCGTGCAGCAAGGCGCTCGGCGCCACGACCGACGGGACATGCGCCGTGCTCGCCGACGGCGCGGTGGGCGCGCCGGTCTGCACCCCGTACTTGTGCGACGGGAACGCGGCGGCCTGTCCGATGAGCTGCGCGGGAGAAGCCGACTGCTCGACTGGTAATTACTGTGCTGCGAACAAGTGTGTCGCGAAGAAGGTGAATGGCATCAGCTGCGCCATGGCCAAAGAGTGCCAGAGCGGAAATTGCATCGATGGGCGATGCTGCAGCTCGACCTGCGGCGGCGCCTGCGAAGCCTGCAATCTAGCTGGCAAAGAGGGGGCGTGCTCGCTCGTGGCGCTCGGGGCGGATCCGGCCAATGAGTGCGTGGGTCATTGCAATGGCGCTGGGCTGTGCGAAGCCCCGACTTACACGTACGACGCGCAGCCCATCTACAAGAAGTACTGCACGCCGTGCCACGCGATGAACGGCGGCTCGGGGAGCCTCAAGATCGCCGACGTCTACGCGGACGCATTCCTCAGTTCGTATTCGTGCGCCGGCAAGACCAAGGGCGCCTGCACCAGCGTGCGCATCAAGAGCGGCTCGATGGCGTCGGGCGCGGGGTGCACGGGCGACCCGGTCAAAGACGCCGCCAATCCGAAGTGCCTCGTGGCGGCCGAGCAGGCGACGCTCGATGCCTGGATCCTGGGCGGCATGCCGCAGTGACCGCGCCGGGCGGGCGGCGCTCCTCGAGGGCGGGCGTCGCGCGACCAACGCCGATGGCGGCGGGGTAGCGGTGGGTCGATGACGCGCGGCGTTCGCCGAGGGCCGACGCTCGCGGCGTGAAGGCGCCGGGGCTGGTAGAGTGGCAGCGATGTCCACCTCCGACGCTTCGTCCCTTCGCTCGGTGTACCTCGTCGACGGCGTGCGCACGCCGATGGGCCGCTTCGGGGGTGCGCTCGCGGGGGTGCGCGCCGACGATCTCGCGGCCGTCGTGATTCGGGCCCTCGGCAAGCGGCAGCCCGGCGCGACGGCGGAGCTCGACCAGGTGGTGTTCGGCGCCACG
>SYFR01000271.1 GCA_005800325.1 Myxococcales bacterium
AAGCGCGACCCCTTCGCTCGCGGCATCCGCGAGCGCGCCAGCGACGGCGGCGGCGCCCGGCGGCGCCAGCGGCAAGCCCAGCCAAGGCGCTGCGGGCGCAACGACCAATGGCCCAGCGACAGGTGGCCCAGCGCCCGGTGGCCCAGCGACAGGTGGCCCAGCGACAGGTGGCCCAGCGACAGGTGGCCCAGCGACAGGTGGCCCAGCGAAGAAGCCCAACAAGGCCGGCCCACCCAAAGTGAACCGCGTGCGCTTTTGACGCGCTGACGTGCCGCCCAAGAGTGCGCGCGGCCCAAGAATGCGCGCCGCCCAAGAGTGCGCGCGGCCCAAGAATGCGCGAGAGAAAAGCTGTCGCGAGCAAGCGCTCGTGCGATGATCCGTGGCTATGAGCGGATTGGGTCGAGTGACATTTCTTGCATGGCAGGCGCGCTCGAGGCGAGCGGTCGCGTGGGTCGCCGGATTCGCGATGATTTGCATCACGTCGCACGCGGCCGCGCAGTTCGGCAAGAAGACCCCGGAGGATCGCGGCAAAGATCTCGCGATCGAAGGGCTCTCGCTCTACCAGCAAAACAAGTTCAAGGAGTCGCTCGCCAAATTCGAGGAGGCGGAGCGGCTGTTTCCTACGGCTCAGGTCATTCGCATGAAGGGCTATGCGCTCGTCGGACTTCAGCAATGGCTAGCGGCCGCCGACGCCATCGAGGCGGCGCTGAAGAGCGATCGCAAGCCGCTCATGCCCGCGGACGCAGAGGACGCCGAGGACCAGCTCGCTGAGGTGATGACCCACCTCGGGACGCTCACGATCAAGGCGGACGCTCCCTCCGCCACGGTGCGCATCGACGACGGCAAGCCCCAGGAGCTGCCCTACACACAGCGGCTCACCGTCGGCTCCCACCGATTCGTCGTCGAGGCCAAGAACCGCAAGACCATCGACACGTCGCACGACGTCGTCGCCGGACCTGCCACGCTCACCCTGACGCCCACCGTGCCGAAGGCGCCACCGCCCAACGACGAGGGCGACGAAGACCGCCCGCCTAAGGGCGACGACGACAAGGCGGGTGACGACGAGGAGGCCGCCAAGCGCAAGGCGCAAGAGGCAGAAGCCGCGCGACGCAAGGCCGAAGAGGCGGAGCGAGAGCGTGAGCGTGAGCGTGAGCGCAACGAGAAGCCCTTCGACGCCTTCGCTGGGTTCTTTCCGTATCAAGGCATGGTGGGCCTCGCGGCGATGGGCGTCGGGATCGCGGCGGCCGGCGTCGCTGCCGGCGCCGGGGGCTACGGGCTCGCGCTCGAGTCCGCGGTCGACGAGAACATCGCGCTCCACAATCAGAACTACGACGCGTCGTGCACGAACTTCGCAGATCTCTGCCGCGCCGACCTCGCGCTCATCAATCGCGACGCTGAGCGCGCCGCAGATTTTCGCAACGTCGGACTCGCCAGCGGCATCGCCGGCGGAAGCCTCGCGCTCATCGGCGCGGGTCTGTGGCTCTTCTCACCGGACAGCCCACTGGCAAAAACGCCCGAGAAAAAGGCCAAATTGGAGTCTTCGTCGCCGAGCAGCTCTGCGTCGATGACAGGCCTCGGATGCATCGGCCTTCCCGTCGGCGCCGAGGGAGGCTTCGGCCTCACCGTCGGCTGCGCTGCGCGCTTCTGATGAGGGCTCGCGTGTCCTGCGCGCTCTCGGGCCGCCCCGCATCGCCCGAGCCGGCAGCGGCGCCATTCGGGAAGAGGGACTGGGCGCGCGGCGCGCTCGCGCTCTTCCTGTTCGCAGCGGGATGCCTCGAGGTGCCGAAGCCGAAGCCGGCGTCCGATGTCGACGTGCGCGACGTCGCGGCCTCTACCATGGTGCTCGAGAGCGCGTGCTCGCCGACGGGCATCGAGCTGTGCTTCGACGCATACGACAACAACTGCAACGGCATCATCGACGAAGGGTGCGGGCTCGAGACCGGCGTACTGCAGTTCACCATCGCGTGGCAGGAGCCCGCGGTCGACGTCGACCTGCGCGTCACCGGCCCCGACGGCAGCAACGCGCGCCGCGGAGAGCCGAACGAGGCAGGTCTCGTGAAGGACCGCGACTGTCCCGGCGGCGACAACGGGTGCCACGGTCAGAACGTCGAGAACGTTTACCTCGCCGAGGGCGCACCACGGCCCGGACGCTACCGAGTCGCCGTGCGGCTCGAAGATCTGCGGGGACAAAAACCGCCGATCCGCGTGCGCCTCTCCGCGCGCATCGGCCAGCGGCAGTTCACGAGCGTCCTCGTCCTCGAGGAGCGGAGCGACGAACGCACGCTCGAGTTCTCGCTCTGAGCTCAGGACCGCTTCGATCCGCGCGCGCCAAGGACACGCCGCCGGCGCGTAGGCATCGCGGCCTCGGGCGGCCGCGTGAGCAACAGCGCGTGCTCGTAACGCCGGTGACGGCCGAACGCGGCGCGGCTCGCGTCGTGGAAATGGGGACGGGGCTGAGACGCTGCCGCCACGGCGACGAGACCGGCTCGCTCGGCGAGCTCACGCGTGATGCGATCGGCAAAGAGCGGCACGTCGCCGATGGCCGAGTCCGCCATGAGCAGCACCGCCGTGCCCCCCGGAACGAGCACGCGCGCGATCGCACGAAGGCACTGCTCGTGATCGCTGCACCATGCCTTTGCCGCGCCCTCGTTGCCCAGCGGCTCGAGCAGGCGACGTGCGCCGATCTCGCGGGCGGCGAACGCCGTCGCGTCGAGCGCGAGCCACCGAAGCCGCGCGGCGTGCTGTTCGAGGTAGTCGTAGACGCCCGGATAGGGAGGCGACGTGACCACGAGGTCGACCGAGCGATCAAGGACGGCATCGAGCCGGCGCGCGTCGCCCAGCGCGACCTCGGTCGACGGCACGCTCGGCGGGAGGAGCGCCGCAAACTCCGCTTGTTGCCGCGCGAGCTCCTCGGCGCGACGCACGAACATTCGAAGGGTGAAGCCGCCGGCGATCCGCCGCGCCACACGCTCCGCCGAGGTGTCGCCGGGCTGCTTGCTCACCTTGGTGAGGATCGACGACAAGACGAGCTCGAGCGCGCATCGCGAAGCACCTCGCGGAAGGGCGTCGAGCCCGGCACGCAGTCCATCGAGCTCGAGCAGCACGTGCACGTCGAAGAGCTCCCGGTCGAGTGAGCCGTAGCGGCGCGTGGGTCCCGCGCGCGACCGCCGTCGCTCCTCGGCGGAGGCCTCGACCTGTTTCGCAAGCTCGAGCAACTGGCAACGCTCGGACTCTGTCGTCGGGCGGGTCTTCACGCGCGAGAGCTCGACGGCGAGCGGGTTGAGATCGACGCCGACGGCATCGCGCCCGAGGACCATGGCCTCGACGAGCACGGTGCCGCTGCCGCAAAACGGATCGAGGACGCGGCCCGCGGGCTTCGAGAAGCTCTCGACGAGTCGGCGCGCCGTGCCCGGGTGCATGCGCGCGGCGTACGTGTGAAATCCATGGACGTGTGTCCGCGTCGCCTCCTCGTCCGCGCGCACCGCGAGCGAAGACTCGAGGATCGCCCCGAGCTCGCGGTCGCCGCGAACCATCGTAGCGCCGCCGACGTTGCTGAGCGCCCGCCGGCCGCCGCGGTCGGCCGCGCGAGTGATGCCGCCGGGGCGGCGCTCGTCGGTCACTCTGCTTTTGGCCACACGCGGCCTCTAGCGCGACCGCCGCGCGGCGAGCCATCAAAGAAGTCTCGATGCCGCCCAGAGCCCGTGGGCGCCCGCAGCCAGCGTGAGCTCGCGCCACGTCGATTTGGCGCTTCACAGAGCGGATGATTGTGATGTTCTCTCGTGGCCCGAGCACGCCCTCGGTGCGCGCGCCGACGACCCACCGCCATCCATGCGCCATCTCAGCCGCCTCGCTGCCTTCACGCTCGCGCTCGCGGGCTGCAACTACTTCTCCGGCGCCGATGACATCGAGCTGTCGACGGAGGCGACCACCGGAGGGAGCGCTGCGCCGGCGTATCTTCCCGCGGACGGAGTCTCGCTGGCGAGCGTCGCCATCTACCAAGGCGTCGAGCGCATCGTGGCGAAGGACGGCGCGGGCGTCGCAGAGGGTGTCCCGATCGTGGCCGGCCGCGATGCCCTCGTGCGCCTGTTTTATGCGGTCAACGCCGACTACGACAAGGAGCCGGTCATCGCGCGCTTGTTCCTCGACGACGGCGAGCCGCTCGAAGTGACGGCCCCCCTTGGCGCCGGCTCGACGCTCGACGTGCTCACGAGCACGCTCAACTTCGACGTCCCCGGCGAGCGCGTCACGACGACGACGAGCTTCCGCGCCGAGATCCTCCAGGCCGCCGCCAAGACCACCGGCGACAACGCGGCCGCCGTCTTTCCCGCCGAGGGGACGCACCCCCTCTACGCGACCAGCGCCGGCCCCTCGCTCAAGCTCGTGCTCGTGCCGATCGCCTACGGCGCCGATGGGTCCGGGCGCCTTCCCGACACCTCGCCGGAGCAGCTCGAGCGCTACCGAAACACGTTCTACAAACTCTACCCGACGCCCGCGGTCGACGTGCGCGTCGTCGAACAACCGCTCGTGTGGAACGCGCCCGTCCTCGCGAATTTCTCCGGCTGGCAGGACCTCCTCAACGCGATGATCGACGTCCGCAAGAACGGCGGCGCGAAGCACGAAGAGTTCTGGTACGGCGTCTTTTCGCCTTCCGCGACCTTCGAGAGCTACTGCGGCGGCGGTTGCGTCGCGGGGCTGAGCCTGCTCGGCGACGATCCGAACCAGGCGTGGCTGCGCGCCGGCATCGGCCTCGGGTTCACCGGCGAGGGCGTGACCATGACCGCCGTGCACGAGATCGGCCACGAGCACGGCCGCAATCACGCCCCGTGCGGCACGAATCAGGGCCTCGACCTCGCCTTTCCCACGCAGGGCGCCATCCTCGACGCGTGGGGCTTCGATCTGATCGCGCGCACGCTCGTGGCGAAGGACACGAACAAGGACTTCATGAGCTACTGCGGGCCGGCGTGGATCACCGCGTACACGTACTCGGCGCTGCTCTCGCGCCTGCAGACCGTGAACGCCGCGGCGATGGCGTCGCGCGTCTCGGGAGCTCGGGGAGGCGGCGAGCGGGCGCGCTCCGGCGCGCCGCACGCGGAGAGTTATGAGCGCATCGGCGTCGGCGCCGACGGCACGCTCACCTGGCTCGCTCCGCTCGAGCTCGACGAGCCCGCCCGTGGCGAGCAGCTCGACGCGACCGTCACGAGCGATGCTGGCGACGAGCCGGTGACCGCGCAGTATTTCCCGTACAGCCACGGCGGCGGGGGCCTCCTCCTCGTCCCTCGCGGCGAAGCGAAGGCCCGCGCCGTCGGGAGCCGCTTCGGCCGCATCGGGCGCTGAGCCGACCTGCCGTGCAGCGCTGCCGGCCGAGCCTCGGTGCGGGCCCATGGCGCGCGCGCGTCGGTTGACGTCGTGCCCGCCACCCCATAAAAGACGAGCGGCCGGCTCGAGCTTCGGGAGCGCGCCCAGGACTTTCGCGGCTCGAGCCCCCTCGAGACGCCTCTCGGATCACACGGAGATTCATGCACCCCACGTGGATGACGACGATGCTCGTCGGCTTGGTTGCCGCCTTCTGCTGGAGCGCGAACCGGCGCTGGCAGCTCTTGAAGGTCGGCCGCGACGAGAACCGCATGGACCGGCTCGGTGAGCGCCTGAAGGGCGTCTACGAGTTCGCGTTCGTGCAAAAAAAGATGGGCTACTACAAGGCCGCGGGCCTCGCCCATAAGCTCATTTTCGTGGGCTTTTTGGTGCTTTTGTTGCGCTCGCTGATGCTGTGGGGGCGCGGCTACGACCCGACGTTCGACCTGTGGATCTTGGGCCACACGCCAGTGACCCTGCCGCTGTTCGGCGCGGTTCCGCTCGGCCTCCTCTACGAGTTTGCGAAGGACGTCACCGCGACGCTCGTCCTCCTGGGCGCGCTCTATTTCGTCTATCTGCGCGTCTACAAACACGAGGCGCGGATGACGCACTCGCTCGAGGCGCTCGTCATCCTCGGCATCATCATCACGATGATGCTCGCCGACATGACCTACGACGGCGCCGCCGCCGTCTTGCACGCGCGCTACTTCAGCGAGGCCTGCGGCCCGAAGGGCAGCGCGGACCTGTGCTCGAGCATCACCACCATCGCGAGCCACCTCGGGCCGGCCCCGGTCGAGGCTCCGGTCGCGGCGAGCTGGCACCTCTATCCGAACCCCGCGGGCTCGGCGATGACCGCGCTGTTCTGGGGCGCCGGCGTGCAGCAGCTCGTCATCCTCTCGCACCTCGGGTTCTGGGTGCACTCGACCCTCGTGCTCGTGTTCCTGAACCTGCTCCCGCACTCGAAGCACTTTCACATCATCACCGGAGTCCCCAACGTCTTCGCGCGCAGCCTCGAGCTTCCCGGGCGCCTCGCTTTCGCGGGCACGGCAGAGGCGATCGGCGAGAAGGTAATGGCCGCCGCCGACGCTCCCGACACGGCCGAGCCCGTGGGCGTCGCGCGGATCGAGCACTTCACCTGGAAGGCGATCCTCGATTTTTACACCTGCACCGAGTGCGGGCGCTGCTCGGATCATTGCCCCGCGCACCGCACCGGCAAGCTCCTGAGCCCGAAGCAGTTCACCATCGATTTGCGCGACCACCTCTATGCGCGCGAAGATGAGTTCATCAATCGTCCGGGCGGCCCCAAAGGCGTCACCGACGATGGGCATGCGCACGCCGCCGGCAACGCTCACGGCGATGGGCATGGCGCGGCTCACGCCCACGGCGGCAACGGCCACGACCACGGGCACAGCCACGGCGCTGGGCACGACCACGGCGATGGCCACGACCACGGTGCTGGCCACGACCACGGCGATGGCCACGACGACCACCACGAGCCCGTGTACGCCGACAACCCGGTGCCGATCGCCGAGGTGAGCTCGGAGCCCATCGACCTCGTCGGCAACGTCATTCATCCCGACGTCTTGTGGGCGTGCACCACGTGCCGCGCGTGCGAAGAGCAGTGCCCGGTGATGATCAGCTACGTCGACAAGATCGTCGAGATGCGCCGCAACCTCGTGCTCGTGAAGGGCGAGTTCCCAGCCGAGCTCGCGATGCCCTTCCAGGGCATGGAGGTCAATGGCAACCCGTGGAACCTCGCGCGGATCGATCGCGCAAACTGGGCCGAGGGCCTCGATGTCCCGGTGATGAGCGACTACCCGGACGCGCCGGTGCTCTTCTGGGTCGGCTGTGCCGCAAGCTACGACGACCGCGCCAAGAAGATCGCGCGCTCGACCGCACGCCTCATGAAGGCCGCGGGCGTGGACTTCGCGATCCTCGGGCAAGAGGAGACCTGCACGGGCGATCCGGCGCGGCGCGCGGGCAACGAATATCTCTTTGCACAGCTCGCCGAGCAGAACGCCGAGACACTCAACGGCTACCAGAAGCAGGGCGGCATCAAGAAGATCGTCACGACCTGCCCGCACTGCTTCAACTCGATCGCGAACGAGTATCCCGATTTCGGCGCGAAGTTCGAGGTGGTGCACCACAGCGAATTTCTCGCGTCGCTCGTCGATGAGAAGAAGCTATTTCCGCGGCAGCGCCTCGACGAAAAGGTCGTGTTTCACGACGCCTGCTACCTCGGCCGCTACAACGACAAGACCGAGGAGCCGCGTCGCGTGCTCGGCGCGATCCCGGGAGCCGAGCTCGTCGAGGTCCTCGGGGCCAGCCGCAAGCAGGGACTCTGCTGCGGCGCTGGTGGCATGCAGATGTTCATGGAGGAGCAGAACAAAGACCGCATGAACAACCGACGCACGTTGCAGCTCCTCGACACGGGCGCGAAGAAGATCGCCACCGGCTGCCCGTTCTGCGTGACGATGATCACCGACGGCCTCAAGGCTCACGAGCAAGAGGACGAGGTCAAGGTCGCCGACATCGCCGAGCTGCTCGAAGAGAGCTGCGCGCTCGATCGGCCCGTCGGCCGCCGCGCCGCGATGCCGCAAGATCCGCCGCGACGCTCTCCGGCCGCAGGCCAGGTGGGTGGCGAATGAGCGAGGGCTCGGAGCACGGACGCGGCCCCACGCGCGCCCCCGTGAAGCTGGAGGGACCACGAGCCGGCGGCGAATACGACGCGCTCGATGGCGACGCCTGGCCGACGGGGATCCCATGCTACGCGGCCGACGAGGTCGCGCTCACGGCGCTGGCGCGGCGGCGGGCGCTCGCTGAAGCCCCGACTCGCTGCGACGCGTGCGATGAGGCGATCGAAGGCCGGTCACCGGCGATGGGTGCACACCTCTCGAGTCGAGATGGCACAACCAGCGTCCATGATGTGCCGCTGTGCGACCAGTGCGCGACGGCGATCGGCATCACCGCGCTGCGACGCTTCGAGCTCGAAGAGGGCTGAGCGCGAAGGCCTCGCGAACTTCTCTCGCGAGAGCACGGAAGCACGGCGATGAACGCGCGAACGGAGTCAGCATGAGCGACGTCGACTCGCCGGCGGCCCCGTCGCGGCGCCCCGCAGGCCCGATCCGCCTCACCGAGCGCGAGGCGGCTCCGGTCGACGTGTCGGTGGTCGTGCCGATCTTCGACGAGGAGGGCAACGTCGATGGGCTCATCGCCGAGCTGACGCGCGCGCTCGAAGGCAGCAAGCGAAGCTACGAAATCCTGTGCATCGACGACGGCAGCCGCGACGGCACCTTCGCGCGGCTCCGCGCGGCGCAGGCCAAGGACGCGCGCATCAAGGTGATCCGCTTTCGCCGCAATTTCGGGCAAACGGCGGCGTTCACGGCGGGCTTCGACTACGCGATGGGAGAGTGGGTGTTCACGATCGACGCGGATCTGCAGAACGATCCGGCCGACATCCCGATGCTGCTCGCCAAGGCCGAGGAGGGCTTTGACATCGTGAGCGGCTGGCGCAAGAAGCGGAAAGACGCGTTCATCATGCGAAAGCTGCCGAGCCTCGCCGCCAACTACCTCATCGGCAAGGTCACGGGCGTCGCCATCCACGACTACGGCTGCTCGCTCAAGGTCTACCATCGCGACGTCGTCAAGAGCATCAAGCTCTACGGTGAGCTGCACCGCTTCGTGCCGGCCGTCGCCGCGAGCCTCGGTGTGCGCGTCGCCGAGCTGCCCGTCAACCACCGCGCGCGCACGGCCGGCGAGTCGAAGTACGCCGGCTTTTACAAGACGGTGCGGCGCGCGACCAAGGTGTTCCTCGATCTCTTGACCGTGCGCTTCTTGCTGAGCTTCGCCACGCGGCCCATCCACGTCTTCGGCGTGCTCGGCCTGCTTGCGACGACCGGCGGGGCCGGGCTCGGCGGCTACCTGGCGATCATGAAGCTCGCGTACGGTGCGACCCTCGCCGATCGACCGCTGCTGCTGCTCGCCGTGCTGCTCGTCATCGTGGGCGTGCAGTTCGTCACGATGGGCCTGCTCGGCGAGCTCGTGGTGCGGACCTACCACGAGAGCCAGGGCAAGGCGATCTACGCCGTCCGCACGGTCCTCGACACGTCGGTCGACGAGCGCTCCGAGTAGGAAGCTCACGCGCATCGGCGAGCGAGATCCGCCGCTGCGGAGTCGATTGGGTCGCGAGCCCAGCAGGCGCTTGGGTCGCAAGCCCGGGAGTCGAACCCGACCGGTCACCGCTCACCTTTGGGGGCGTCCCACCGGGGACCTTCTTGGCGGTGCCTGCGACGCTGCGAACCTATGCAGCTTGCGCGCCACAGGAAACTTTTCAGCGCGAAGCTCGGGTGCGCAGCCAGCGCGATGCGGAAATTCCGCGGGATCGCGAGCGGCGGCGTTCGGCCAAAGGCGAAGGCGCACGGCGACGCCGCCGGGGCAAGGTGGCCGCGCATGACGCTCGCGTCACAGTCACCGCGGTGGTATTTCATCGAGCGTCCCAGCGTGCCGCTTTTCCGACGAGGTTCGCCCTTGTTCCAGATTCCCATGCGGGTCGTGGTCGGCGTCGCGCTCGTCGGCTGCGCTCCGCACGGCTCGTCGCCGCGCAACACCGCGCCCGCCGTGACTGCGCCCGCCGTGACTGCGCCCGCCGTGACTGCGCCCGCCGTGACTGCGCCCGCCGTGACTGCGCCCGCCGTGACT
>SYFR01000272.1 GCA_005800325.1 Myxococcales bacterium
CCGCGACGGCGCCGTCGCCACCGAGCTCGGTGCTCAAGCGGCCACCCATCGTGCCGCTAGCACACGCTGCCGCCGTGAGACCCAGCGGAACGAGCGCGACGAGCAGGCGCGCGCGCCGCGAGCGGGCGGCTTGGGAATGCACGTATGCGCCGAGGGCGTAGGCCTTGCGAAGAGAGTCGCCGAAGATCACGCGCGCATTACACCATGGCGAAGAACCCGCGGGCCACTTTGAGTGCCGAGCGAAGGCACACTTCGGGGCGCACTTCGGGGCAAACTTCGGGGCGGCGCCTCGAGTACGCCTCGAGTCGCGGGCTTGCCAGGCCGATGCTTCGGCGATATTCGGGGCGAACGATGGATCCCGAGGCACAGCGCGCGGCAAAGACCGCCGCACGCGACGTTCTGGCGCTCGAGCTCCACGCCCTCTTGGGCCGCGGGACGCGCTACGAGGGCAAGCTGTGGTTTCAAGGGCAGGTGCGACTCGAGGGCGTCTTCTCCGGTGAAATCCGGGGCGACGATGTGCTCGTCATCAGCACCGGCGCGGAGGTCGAGGGCGACGTCGAGGTCGGCACCTGCATCGTCACCGGCGGGACCGTGCGCGCCAACATTCGCGCGCGCGAGTCGATCGAGCTTCACGCGTCGGCCATCGTGAAGGGCGATCTTCACGCGCCCAACGTCTTCATCGATCGCGGCGCGCAGTTCCAGGGCAGCTGCCGCATGGCGCCGCTCGACCTCCCGCCGCGCGACGCGGACGAGGTCCCATGACCGCTCCCTTCGCTCGACGACGCGTGTTGTCGCTCGCTGCCGCGCTCGCCGGCGCGAGCCTCACCGGGCTCGCCACCCTCCCCGCGCACGCCGCGGGCGACGGCGACGCCGAGGCCGACGACGACGGCGATGCCGCGCGAGACGACGACGAAGGGCAGAGCCCGGGCGAGCCAGGCGGCGGCACGAAAGAGAGCTCGCCCCCCGCCGCTACGGGCGGCGACGACGACGCTCCGGCAGGTTCCATCGCGACGCGCGATCGCTCCGTCGCCGAGACCTACTCGCGCCCGACGCCCGGCAGCGATTTCGTGACGGGCGGAGCGATCATCGGCATCAACACCGCCCTCGAAGACGTGCGCGCCGTCCTCTTCGCGTTCGGGGGCTACCGCACGATCCTGCCGCGCCTCGATCAGAGCCGGATCGTGGCGCGCAGCAAGGGCACGACCGACGTGTACCTTCGCGCGCCGATCCTTCGCGGACTCGCGCACGTCTCGGGCACCGTGCGCTTTCCGCCGCCCAAGCCCTACCACGAGCTCGGCATCCAGATCGACGGCAAGCTCGTGAAGGGCAACGTCGAGGCGTGGCGCGGCAGCTGGAAGGCGTTTCCCTGCGGGCGGCGGCGCACGGTGCTGAGGCTCGAGCTCTTCATCGACGTGACCGTGCCGGTGCCGACCTCGATCGTGAACCGCGAGGTGATCTGGGCCTGCGCTCAAGGCGTGACCGCCGTGCGCAACGTCGCCGAGTGCAACGCGAGCCGCAGGGCCGCGGGCTCGCACGTCTAGTTCCGCGCGCGCTAGCCTTCCCGCGCGACGCCGAAGCTGCTCTCCATGGCCCTCGCCTCCCTCGTCACTGGCTCGCTCATCACGGGTTCGCTCCTCTCGCTGCTCGCGATTCCGAAGGCGCCTGCGAGCTCGCCCTGCCCGAGCGACATGGCGCACGTCGCGGGCGACCACGTCGAAGACCTCCAGCGCGTCTGCACGGAGAAGCGCTTTGGCAACAAGTGCTTCGCGTTCGCGCCGGGGCTCCTCTTCGGCGAGGGGGCGCGCACGGCGCTCGACGTGTGCGTCGACCGCTTCGAGTGGCCGAACCGCGCGGGCGCGCTCGCCGAGGTGATGGTGAGCTATCTCGAGGCCGAGGCCGCGTGCGCCTCGGTCGACAAACGCCTCTGCACCGAATACGAATGGGAGCTCGCGTGCGAAGGAGCGGTGCCGTCGCCGTGGCCTTACGGCTGGTCGCGAGAGCGCGGCGCGTGCAACAACGATAAAACGTTTCGCGCCTACGACGAACAGAAGCTCGCGTCGCCCGACGCCGAGGTCAAGACGCGCGAGGTCCTGCGGCTCATGCAGGCCGAGCCGAGCGGCAGCTTCGCGCGCTGCGAGAGCGCGTTCGGCGTCAAGGACCAGATCGGCAACGTCGAAGAGTGGGTGCGGACCTCGCGCGCGGCGTGGCCCTACCGCTCGTCGCTCAAGGGCGGTTACTGGTCAAAACCGTGGAGCGGATGCCGCGGCACGAACGAGAGCCACTCGCCCGGTTTTCGCTACTACCAGACCGGTTTTCGGTGCTGCCGCGACGCGGACCGGACGTAGCGTCGACGACCGAGCCCCACGCGGTGGGCCCCACGGCAGCCCCGCCTCCGCGCCGCATCAACCCGGCTCGCCGCTGGGCTCGCCCGCGCTCAGCTCGCCCTCGACGCCGCGGCTGTGCTCGGGCAAGGGCGGCAACTCCGCGCGGTCGCTGCCCGGCGCGATCCAAAAGATCTCGGGCGTCGCTCGGTAGCCGCTATAGAACTGCCGCGTGTCGGAGTGCCCGTCAGCGTAATTGACGAGCACCGTCGAGTGGACGTCCATGCCGCGCGTCCCCTTCTGCTTACGGAACGAGCGCCCCGCGGTCAGGAACGGCTTCTCGACGATGCGGCGTAGGAACGGCTCGATGTTCGAGATCCCGAAGCCGTACTTCACGCTCTTCACGCGCTCGCCGCCGAGCAGCTCGATCTTGAGCGTGCCCTTCGCCGGAGTGAACGCGTGCACGACGATGGTGAACGGGTGCGGGTTCGCGAGCTTCAGATCGACGGCGCCGTAGGACACCGTCGCGTCGAGGCCGAGCAGCGTGTAGTCCGACGGGCGCGTGTGGCTCTTGCGCTCGATGACGGCGAGCCCACCGTAGACGGCCGCGCCGAACAGCGTGCTCGACACCTGGCACGTGCCTCCGCCGATCCCGACCGTGAGCTCGTCGCCCTGAATCTCCGGGGCTTCGTGAAACCCTGCGGCGCGCGTACGCGGCCCGATCCGCTCGTTGAAGCTCACCACCTGGCCGGACCGCAACACCGTGCCATCGAGCTTCTGCGCCGCGAGCTCGACGTTGGCGGAGCGACCGACCTTGAACGGCTGGTACTTCGTCTCGAAGGTCGAGAGGATCTTGTCGACCTCGATGTCCTCGAGATCGTGGAGCGTCACCTTGGCGCGGAGGACGCTGGTGGCGAGCTCGACGTCGAGGCGCGGAACGCCCGCGTCCGCTCCGTCGTGAGCCGCGCTCGGACCGCGCGCGACCACATCGAGCATGACGCGCAAGAGCGCGACCGAAGCCGGCACCTCGAGCGAAATTCCCGAGACGTCGGCGACGCGAGCGTGCCGCGCGAGATCGAGCACGGCGTCGGTCGGCGCGGTGTCGACGACCTGCGCGAACCGCTCGAGAACGCGCGCTGCCGCTGCCTCGTCGAGCGCGAGGACGAGCGGCACGTCGAGCTGTCCCGTGCGCGCGCGGCGAGCCTCGCGCATGCGCCGCGGGAGCGACCCGACATGGCCGATCGCGAGCGCCGCCTCGCGCGTCTTATCGACATCGAGCGCTGCGCCGAGCTCGCCGAGCGTGGTCTCGAGGCGCTTGCCGCCGCCGAGCAGCGCGACGGGTCGCGCCCGAAGCTCGCGGTCACGCGCGGCGAGCCACGGATCGAGCGGCGAGCGCGGCACCTCGCGTCCTCCGACGCGCAGCCCGTGCGCGTGCGGCCGCGTTGGCACAAAGGGGGCGAGCGGAACGAGCGCGGCCGCGCCGACGACGACGCCGAGGCCGATCGGCAGCGCGAGAGACAGCCAGCGCTTCATGAGGGACTCGAGGCGACGAGCGAGCGACGACGGCAGGGGCACGACAGGGTAACGCCGGAAGCCTCACGCGCGCGACTAATTGGGCACGAAGCGAGCGCGCGTGGGGCGGCTGAGTCCGCTGCCTGAGCTCGAGCACGACGGCGCGCCCATCGACCTCTATGTGGACGTGCGTGCGCCGTGGCGGTCGACCCGCCCGCGGAGTCGACGCTCGGGAGCGGCTCGTTGACGAGCGCGCAGCCCGGCCACGAGAGGAGGCCGATGGCGAGGGCGAGTACGAGTGCACTTCGAAGCAACGTGGGCAGGATCCCGGGAGGCTACTGCGCCCCTCCTCGAAACGCGTAGCGTCCTCAAATGACTGCGCTGCGATGGCGACGCTGTGGCGCAAGGCGACGAGTTCGCGCGCCCTCGTCCCGATCGGGACCGAGCGAATTCGTCAGCGCATTTCGGACTCAGCGCACGTTTCCCTCGAGCCAGGTCCGCCGCGCAATAAGGTGCCGCCCATGGGGCTCGAGCGCGCGCTGTTGTTCTCGTTCGCGATGCATGGCCTCGGCATGCTCGCGATGGTGCTGCTGCTACTGCCCGGGATGCCCGGTGGTGGCACGGCGGACGATCTCGCCCGCGTTCACTACATCGCGGAGCATCCCTGGCTCTGGCGACTCGGCTGGCTGCCATGGCAGTTGACGGCGCTCTCGGACTTGCTGATCGGCATTGCCCTGGTCCGCTCCCCGTGCGTCCCGCGCCTCCCCGCGGTCCTCACGCTGCTCATCACCATCGCCGCGATCCTTCCCGATCAGCTCGGGCAGGCGCTGTGGATCACCCGCGGCATCACGCTCGCCCAGACCGACCCGATTGCGTATTTGCCCTACGAGAAGATGATCTTCTCCTGGACCGCGGCCTACGGGGCGATGTTGTACATCGTCGGCGCGCTCGGCTGGACCTGGTGCTTCGCGGCCGGCAAGCTCTGGTCACGCTCGCTGACGGTGCTGTCGATCGCGCTCTGGCCGATGTTCGCGCTGGTAGGCCTGGGTCCGCTCATCGGGATGAATCCGCAGCTCGTCGCGGCAGGCAACGCGCTCGCGTTCGTCATGCTGCAAGCGTGGTTCTTGCTCGTGACCGAAGAGGTGGGCCGCCGCCTGCGACCGGAGACTGCCCATGGACGCTGGGCGAAGTGGCGACATCCGCGGCAGGCGCTCTTCGACTTGATTGGCAATAGCCGCTTCCTGCGCGCGTGCGGCGAGCTCGTGCCGCTCGTCGCGTTTCGCGGCGATGTCACGGACGTCATCTACGTCAACTACCTATTACCCGCGGAGCGACTCGGGCCGCTCGTGCCCGCGGGCCTCGAGCTCGATCGCGTGGGTGCGAATGGCTCGCATGCGCTGTTCACGTTCCTCAGCTATCGCAACGCGAGCTTCGGCCCTCGCCTGCTCGGCCCGCTGCGGCGCTTGTTGCCAGGGGTGGTGCAGAGCAATTGGCGCATCCACGTCCGCTGTCCGCGGACGGGAGCCGCGGGGATCTACTTCGTGACGAACGCGATCGACTCCACGCCCCATGCCCTCGCAGCGCGCGTGCTCGCGGAGGGGATGCCGATGCACGTGCGCCACGAAGCCGACGTGAGCCCGACGCGCGTGCGTCTCGACCCCGGGAGCGGCACGGCCCCCGACTGCGAGGCCACCCTAGAGCCCACCGCGACGCCGACCGAAGGACCGTGGCGCGAGGCCTTCGCGAGTTGGCAAGAGTTCCTTGCCTATTGCGTGCCGCAGGACCGCGCGATGTCGACCCAACCTTGGCAGCGCACGCTCACGCGCCAGGAGATCGACCTCGGGGTCCCGCTCGACGCCTGCGAGCCGCTCGCGGGGGAGGTGCGCTCACGCGCCGCCACGGCCATCGCCGGCGATGCTGTGCCCTTCTGTTTCCGCGTGCCCCGCGTGCGTTTCCTGTTCGCCCGCCAGCTCTCTGCGCCGCTCGCGGCATGAGCGCGTGGGCGCCGCGGGCCGCGGCTGCAGGTGGAGCTCCCCGTCGACGATCTCCGCCACATGGTGCGGCGCTGCGGCGAGCACGTCCTCGTAAGTCGCGCGTCGACGAGCGGGGTCGGACATGGCACGAGGAGACTAGCACCCAGGTGAGGCTCCACGCTGCTCCTGCCAGCTACCGGCATTGATGGGTACGAGCGCGTCGGGACGCGACGGGCGAGTCCGCCATATCGTGCCGCCCTCCGAGGCCGTATCGTTCTTGCCATGACGGGTAGAATGCCGCTCGCGCGCGCGTGCTCGCTGGTCGCGCTGGCTCAGGGCCTATTGTTCGGCTCGAGCGCCGGGGCGACGGGCATGCAGGGGCACATCTACATGGCCGAGTGCGGCGCCGAACAGCTCGCGGCGGGGCCGCTGCGTACGGCGGTGTTCGACGAAGAGCTCCCGTGGCTCACGAACGGAGCCTTCTTCCCAGACTCTGGCTACACCGCCGACGACCACGACCAAGGCGAGATCCCGCACTGGGAGGGCTACGTCGACGCCTACGTCGCGTGGCTGCGCGCCCATTTCGACGAGCCGCTCTCGGCGCCCGAGGCGCGCGAGCACGTGGCGTTTCTGTTCGGTATCGCGGCGCATGGGATCACGGACTCGACCTTCGACTCGTTGCTCTGGCCCGCGTCCGCAGAGCGAGATCCGGGCAACGTCGAGTCGCTCGACACCGCGATGGACGTCTTTCTCGTCCACGACCTCGCTCGCCATCTCGTGCCGGACATCGTCCTCCACGAGGACGTGCTCTCGCAGCTCTTCTCGGACGTCGGCCACCCGATCTCGGAGGATGCCATCGTGGACGCCATGGCCGTCGCGCGGGTCGGGATCGCGGCGGTCACGAATTTTCTCGCAGCCCACCCCGAGGAGCGGCTCGCAGAGCATCCGTGGGCGCACACGGCGTACCTCGATCCGCGCACGCCTGGCGGCTATGCGTTCGGTGCGCGCGTGGTGAGGCGCTATTACGAGGAGCTCGAGAAGCGCCTGGCCGGCAGCGCCGACGTCGCTGGCCTCGTCATTGGCACGTATCCCGACGCCACGACGCCGCTCGCCGCCCTCGATCGGAACGACGCGCACGCGCGCCTCGTCATCTTCTTCGGGCATGGCGTCGATCGCGCGAGCTTCAGCGCCGCGAGCGTCGTCGTTCGCGATGAGCTGGGCAATTCGGTTCCGGGTGCGGTGAACGGCTTTCGCGGCGACGAGTGGCTCAACGTCGTGACCTTCGATCCGGAGGGGGATTGGGCAGCCGATGCGAGCTACGAGCTCGTCGTCAAGAAGACGCTCGTCACGCAGGGCGGGCACTCGCCGTCGGCCGACATCGTGGTCCCGTTCACCGCGCCGTGCGCCGGGTGCGAGCCGAGGCTTGGGAAGGCAGGTGTGCCGCCGTCGTCGTGCCCGCTCACCGACACCCGCCATCCGTTCCCCGCGGACGAGCCCACAGGCGTTGGCGGGGGCGACGCCGAGCCGGGAGCCGCGCAGGACGAGCCGTCGGGCTGCACGCTCGGAACAGCCGCGCGACACGAGGGCGCGCTCGCGGCGATGCTGGTCGGCGCCATCGCTCTCAGCATGCGGCGCGACCGAGACGCTCGCCGCGCGCGGGGGCGCTCGGCCTCGTAGCCGACGTCGTGCGACCGTGCGTGCGACCGTGCCTGCGATTGCGATTCCGCGGACGCGAGGCTAGGGTCGCGCCACGGTCATGGCTCTCAAGGGGGACCCGCGGTATTTGTCGGACTACGTCGAGGTGCTCGACGAGCTCGGTCCGGCCGCGTTCAAGGTCAAATATCGCGGCAATTTCCTGGTCGGCATGGGCCTCGTGGGGCGCGTGCTCGAGCGCAGCAGCACGCGGCGAACGCTCGGGACGAGCTCGTCGGAAGAGCTCGCCGCCGCCCAGGCGCTCATGGGCCGCGTGTATCCGATCCGAAAGGCTCCCGGGGCGCGCCCCGGCCCGATGATCACGCTCGGCCAGTCGGCGGAGAACGATCTGCAGATCGCCGAGTACACGCTCTCGACCCACCACGCGGCGTTCACCTACGAGGGCACGCGCCTCATGGTGATCGATCTCGGCAGCATGAACGGCACCAAAGTAAACGACCAAGCGGTGCTGAGCGTGAAGCCGGTGCACCTCACGGACAAGGCGAAGGTCGCGATGGGGCGGCTGCGGTTCGAGTTCATGAGCGGCGACACGTTCTTCGCGCGGGTCTTCATGCTGCTCAACGGCGCGAACGTCCCCGTGCCGAAGGTCTAGCCAGGACTCGGCCGAAACTTCCGTGCTCGGCCCGGGGGCCCTTTTTCGGGCCGAGAGTCGAGGTCAGCCGCCGCCGACGAAGTGGACGATCTCGACGACGTCCCCGGCTTCGAGGACCGTCGCGTCGTGCGCCGCGCGCGGGACGACCTCGCCGTTGCGCTCGACCGCCACGGGGCCGGTGATGCCGAGGCCGAGGAGGAGCCCCGCTACCGTGACGTCTGGCTCGACCGTCGCCTCTTGCCCGTTGACGGTGAGCGTCATCGCGCCTCCATCGCCAGGTACTCCCGCGCGAGCTCGACGTAGTGCGCTGCGCCGTCTCGCCCCATGCGGCCCTCGTGGTCGCGCACCGGGCGCACGACCTTGGCCGGGCTGCCGAGCACGAGCGAGCGCGGCGGAATACGCATCCCGGGCGTCACGAGCGCGCCGGCACCGACGAGCGATCCCTCGCCGATGAGCGCGTCGTCGAGCACGATCGCTCCCATGCCGATGAGGCAGCCGTCCTCGATGGTGCAGCCATGCAGGATGGCGCGGTGCCCGACCGTGACCTCGGCGCCGATGGTCGTGTTCGCGCTGCCGCCGGTCACGTGAATCACCGAAAGATCCTGGATGTTGGTCGCGCGCCCGATCCGCACGAAGCCGACGTCACCGCGGACGACGCTTCCGAACCACAGGCTCGAGTCGTCACCGAGGGTCACGTCGCCGGCGACGACCGCGGTGCTCGCCACGTAGACGCCGCTGCCGAGCTGTGGGGTCGCGCCGCGAAAACTTAGAACGTGTTTCACGTCTTCGTCCCCTGCGCGTCGCTGCCGAGTGTCGGGGTCGCGTCGCGCATACCTAGAACGCGTTCCACGTGTTGGCCCACCGTTTGGTCCGCTCCACCCGCCACTACGTCGTCGCGTTGAAGAGCGGCAAGGACCGGCCGCGTGGCTCGGCACCGCGACGGGTCGACGCGCGCGAGCGGGCCGCGTCGGTGAGCGTGGCGCGCAGCGAGTGCTTGTAGGCCTCGACGACGACGACCTCGGCCACCTCGCCCACGAGCGCGAGCCCGGCGGCGCCTTCGACGTGGACGATCTCGTTCCGCTCGCTGCGGCCGGTCAGGTTCTCGGGCCGCGTCTTGCTCGGGCCCTCGACGAGCACCTTGAGCTCGTGACCGACGAGGCTCTCGAGGTGGCTCTTCTGTTGGCTCTCGCTCACGGCGAAGAGGCGCTCGAGTCGCGACGCCTTCTCGGCCTCGGGCACGTCGTCGGCGAGGCGCAGGGCCGGCGTGTTCGGTCGCCGCGAGTATTTGAAGCCGAAGATCCCGACGAAGCCGACGCTCTTCACGAGCGCGAGCGTGGCCTCGAAGTCCTCGGCGGTCTCGCCCGGAAAGCCGACGATGACGTCGGTCGAGAGGGTTATGCCCGGCACCGTGGCGCGGAGGCGGGCGACGCGGTCTTCGTACTCGGCGCGCGTGTGCCTGCGGATCATACGCTTGAGGACGCGGTCGCTGCCCGACTGCACCGGCAGGTGGACGTGCCGCGGCAAGAGCGCGAGCTCGCGGTGCGCGGCGATGAGCGAGGGCGTGAGGTGGCGCGGGTGCGGGCTCGTGTAGCGCAAGCGCACCAGTTCGGGGACCTCGGCGGCGATGAGGCGGAGCAGCGCGGCGAACGCGCTCTCGTCGGGATCGTTCAGGTCGGCCTCGGGCGCGAGCGACAAGCTCCCTGAGGGATCGCGGTAGCTGTTCACGGTCTGACCGAGCAGCGTGACCTCGCGCACGCCGCGCGACACGAGGCTCGCGATCTCGGCGACGACCTCCGCGCTCGGGCGATAGCGCTCGGGTCCGCGCGTATATGGGACGACGCAGAACGAGCAGCGCTCGTTGCAACCCTTCATCGTGGTGACGAACGCCGTCGGACTCGGGCTCGCGCCGCGCTGCCCGGCGAGACCCTGCCCGGCGAGACCCTGGCCAGCGAGACCCTGCCCAGCGAGACCCTGGCCACCGAAACCCTGGCCACCGAAACCCTGGCCACCGAAACCCTGGCCAGCGAGACCCTGGCCAGCGAGACCCTGGCCACCGAAACCCTGGCCACCGAAACCCTGCGCGGACAAGAAGCGTGGCGCATCGACGTCGAACACGGTGCGCACGATCGGCGGCGCTCCGAGGCGGAGCTCGGCGAGCAGCTCGGGCAGCTCGGCGGCGTTGTCGGGACCGAGCACGAGATCGAGCTGTGGAAACCGCTCGAGGAGCTTCCGGCCTTCTTGCTGCGCCATGCACCCCGCGACGACGATGAGGAGCTCCGGCCGCTCGCGCTTGAGCTTGCCGAGCCGGCCGACCTCGCTGCGCAGCTTCTGCTCGGCCTTCTCGCGGACGCTGCAGGTGTTCACGACGACCACGTCCGCATCGCTCTCCGCGGACGCGCTCGCGCCCGCGCCGACGAGCAGCTCCTCGATGCGCTCGGAGTCGTGGCTGTTCATCTGACAGCCGAAGGTCGTCACCGAGTAGCGGAGCATGGCGCGCGGCTCATAGCATAGGCGGAGCCCCCGCGGGTTCGAGGCGATTTCGGCCGGACCGCGGGGCTTCCATTGGCAGGCTGTTAGGATGCGCGACGTGCGCGCGTTCGCGGTGCTGTTGTTGTCATGGGGCCTCGGTCCCAGCGCGTGCGACGAGCATCGCGACGACAAAGGTCCGGCTGCGTCGTCGGCGTCGCCTCCCGCCGCGAGTGGAGCCCCGGCCGGGAGCGCCAGCGAAAGCGAGAGCGAGAGCGCAGCAGCCCGAGCGGCGAGCCCAAGCGAGAGCGCCGCAGCCCGAGCGGCCAACGCAAGCGAGAGCGCAGCAGCCCCTTCCGCCAGCGGCAGCCCAAGCGAGAGCGCTCACGCGGGCGAGCCTCCCCTCGCCTGCCCTCCCGACATGGCGCTCGTTCTTGGCGCGTTCTGCCCGGTGAGCTCGCAGCCGTGTCTCGAGAAGCCGAAGGTGCTCGGCGGCCCCGGGCACCTCCCCTGCCAGCGCTACGCCGAGGCGCGCTGCCTCTCCAAGACGCGGACGGCGATGCGCTACTGCATGGATCGCTACGAGTGGCCGAATCAGAAGGGCGAGCTCCCTCGGACGCTGACCTCGTGGCCCGAGGCCGCGCGCTTCTGTGTATCGGCCGGCAAGCGCCTCTGCACCGCAGACGAGTTCACCTTCGCGTGCGAGGGCGAGAGCATGAGAGCCCACGTCTATGGCAATGAGCGCAGCGCGGAGATCTGCAATGCCGATCGGCCGTACATCGCGCGCACTTACGACTACGAACCATGGGACGCGTGCCACAAGAAGCCCGCGTGCAAGGCCGAGCTCGCGCGACTCGATCAGCGCCTACCCGCCGGCGCCAAGCCCGAGTGCGTCTCGGAACACGGCGTCTTCGATCTCAACGGCAACGTGAACGAGTGGGTCGTTCGCACCGATCAGAAGAGCCCGCACCGCTCGGGGCTAAAGGGCGGCTGGTGGGGGCCGGTCCGCAATCGCTGCCGCCCGATGACCACCTTCCACCTCGAGGGCGATTACGGCTACGAGCAGGGCTTTCGCTGCTGCAAGGCGGCGGGCTGAGGAGCTTCAGGCCGCCTCAACCGGCGGTGCCGATGCAGCCGAAGAGCACCGAGATCTTCGCGGCGGAGTCGGCCTGCACCGTCTTGCATGCGTCGGGGCACAGCTTGATGAGCTCGCCGTCGAGATAGAACTTCTCCGGGCCGCACTCGGCGAGGCTCGCTACTAGCGCAAAGTTCACCGGCGCCCCCATGCCGGGCATGTACTTCACGACGATGGTCTCGAGGTTGAGCTCTTCGCCAGGGGGCGGCGCAGGCAACGGGAACTCGCAGCTCACCGAGGCACCTTGGACCACGCCATTGGCGATCTCGTTGAACATGCTGTCGTAGTGAGCGAGCTGGCAAAGCGGAAAGCGCAGCGCCTCGGTCTTGACGCTGAGCGCCTGATAGCCAGTTCCGCCGTTGACCGCCGATGAACACTTTGCGGTCGTGATCATGTCCGCCGGCTGCCAGGGGACCTCGGGCATCTGGAGATCCTTCTCCTGGATCCCGTCGATGCTGTACCAGCGGTAGCGGCGTTCCATCGCCGTGCCGAACTGCTCGGGCGAGAGCGCCAAGAGCGCGGCATCGAACTTGTCCGCAGTCGCCTGCCCCCCGACGACGGTGTTCTTGTCGTCGTAAAGGACGCCGCCGAAGCTGCAGTTGGCGCGGTCGTCGGTGACGACGACGAAGAACTTGATCGCCTCGGGCCGGAGCCACTCTTGATAGCCCATCGGCGCGAGGTTGTGCTCGTCCGCCTTCGCGTAGCTCTCGAGCGTCTTGCACAGGGGGTTGGTGCTGCCGATCTCGGTCGAATAGTGGAAGAACTTGGGAGGGTTGTTGACAGGCTCACTTGGCGGGGGCGTGCAATCGCCTTGGGGAATGCCGCTGAGCGGCGCCTCGAGGCACACCGACTGGTTCCCGCTCGCCGAGCCGTGGCGTGCGATCAGGATGACCCGGTAGTCGATGCCGCTCGCCTCGATGATCTTGGCGAAGCTCTCGTTGATGTTCTTTTCAACGCCCTGGATCTCGTTCGTCATGCTGCCGGAGTTGTCGATGACGAAGAGGATGTCGACTGGCGCTTTCACGAGCGTCGCCTCGGCCTCCTGCTGCGCGCACGTGTCCATCCCGCCGGCGCCGACGCTGCCCGGGCCCGAGCTGCCCGCGCCCGAGCCGCCCGCGCCGACGAAGGTGCCAGTGCTTCCCCCGACGCCGGCCTGCGCGCCGCTGCCGGCCTGCTGTCCGCTCGTAGCCGGCCCGTCGGCGGTCGACGAACCGCACGCGACCATAGCCGCAAGCGAAGCGAGCTGCAGCGCGGTGGAGAAGGCCGTCTCGCCGACGCGGCGCCCCGGTGACTTGATACGCATGGCCGGATGGGAGCATGCGACAAGGCGCACCACAAGTGGGCCATGTGCTCAGCCGCCGGGGCTTCGGGCTTCGGGCTTCGGGCTTCGGGCTCCGGGCTTCGGGCTCCGGGCTTCGGGCTCCGGGCTCCGGGCTTCGGGCTCCGGCCTTCGGGCTCCGGGCTTCGGGCTCCGGGCTCCGGGCTTCGGGCTCCGGGCTTCGGCTAGCCGCCGCCGACGAGCTGCTCGATGGCGCGGGCGTCCTTGGGCACGAGGGCGGAGAGCACTTCGTTGCCCGCTTCGGTGATGAGCACGTCATCCTCGATGCGAATGCCGCGCACGTCGGCGAAGCGCGCGAGGACATCGCGGCGCAGATCGTCGCCGAGCGGCTCGGTGCGCCGCGGATCGCCGAGGATCCCGGGGACCTGATAAAACCCTGGCTCGATCGTCACGCACATGCCCGGCGCGAGCTCGCGGTCGAGCCGCAGGTAGCCGTCGCCGAAGCGCGGGCTGCGCGTGCGGCCGGGGGCGTAGCCGGCGCGATCGCCGAGATCCTCGAGGTCGTGCACGTCGAGGCCGAGCAGGTGGCCAATGCCGTGCGGAAAGAACAAGGCGGCGGCGCCCCGCTCGAGGAGGCCGTCGACCTCGCCGCGAAAGATCCCTAGACGTGCGAGCCCCTCGACGATGGCGCGCTTGGCCGCTTCGTGAACGTCGCGGTAGCGCCGCCCGGGCTTCGCGACCGCGAGCGACGCGTGCTGCGCGGCGAGCACGACGTCGTAGATCGCGCGCTGCGTCGAAGTGAACGTGCCGCTCACCGGCCAGGTGCGGGTGATGTCCGCAGCCCACCCCTCGGGCGTCTCGCCGCCGACGTCCGCGAGCAGGAGATCGCCCGCGAGGGCCGCGTGGTCGTAGCGATCGGAGTGGAGCACCTCACCGTGCGTCGTGACGATCGGTCCGTAGGCGTCGTCGAGCCCGGACGCGCGGAGCACGGCGATCATCGCCGCGAGCGTCGCGAGCTCACTGCCACCGACGCGAGTCGCGCGCATCCCCGCGACGTGGGCCTCCGCGCTCACGCTCGCGGCGAACCGAAGCTGCGCGATCGCGGCCTCGTCGTGCACGAGACGCAGCGCGATCATGGCCTCGGCGAGCGCCGCGTCCACGGCCTCGGTGAGCCGGGCGCCGCTGCCGCGCTCGACCTCGCGCCCGAGCCGCAGGGAGAGCCAGGCCGCGCTCGCCGCGTCTTGCGGCGGCAGCGTAGCGACGCTGCCACGGTGCGGGGACAGCGCCAGGTCGAGCTCGTCGAGCGGCCGCACCGCGTCGAACTCGAGCTCATCGCGAAGCTGCGCGAGCGCGGGCCGCGGCCCATGCCAGAGCGCATCGTCGGGATCCGGCGGGTGCGTGAAGAGCTCGGCGCGACCGTCCACGAAGAGCAGCGCGGAGCCGGCGAGGTGGCGACCCGCGAAATACGCAAAGTGGCTCGTCGCACGGAACCGATAGCGATTCGCCGGGTAATTACGGCTCGGCGCCTCGCCCGCCGCGATGAGGGCCGGGCCCGACAGGCGCGCCGAGAGCGCGCGCCGCCGCGCGAGGAGCGCCGACGCCGGGGTCGAGGGAGCGATGGGCATGGCGCAAGGCTAGTCCCGTGAGTCCGATCTACGCTGACAAATTCACGGTCCAGCCCCTGTTCCCGCAACCCTCACCGCTCACGCCTCGCCGCTCACCGCTCACGCCTCCGCCCGCTCACCGCTCACGCCTCGCCGCTCACCGCTCACCGCTCACCGCTCACGCCTCACCCCTCACCCGCTGCCACTGCCTCGCCCCGCAACCGCGTTCGCCATGCCGGCGCGGAAGCTCGCGCCCGAATTCGAGAGCGAACGCTGGAAGTCAGCGTGCATCTTGGGCTAATTTCTCGAGGGATCGTCACGAAAGAGCTTCCATGAACCTTCTCCGCTCCGGCACTTCGCTCGTAATTCTGCTCTCGGCCTTCGGCGGCGCGCTCGCGCTCGCGACGTCGTGCAGCCCACCCATCGAGTGCGCGAGCGAGCGGGTCGGGCAGGTGCGCTGCGTCGGCAACCAGGTGGAGCGCTGCGGCGCGGACAATCAGCTCACGTACGAGCCGTGCTCGCCGAAGGGCCTCGAGTGCAGCGTGCAGCACCAAGGCTGCGTGACCGCCGAGATCGCGATGTCGACGAGCAGCACCGCGTCCGGGGGCGGCGGCGGCGCGGGCGGCGACAGCACGACGATGACCGCCTCCTCCTCCAGCATGAGCTCGTCGTCGAGCGCCGGGGGCACGGGCGGCACCGGGGGCACGGGCGGCACGCCCGTCGTGACGTCATTGAATGGCTGCGACCTCGCGACCGCACAAGACGAGACGAAGAAGCCCATCGCACAGATCGGCTTCACCGCCGGCGTGACGCAATACTCGCCGCCGTGCGTCATCGTGAGCCCGGGCACCAACGTGGTCTGGTACAGCGCCGACGGCACCTTCGCCCAGCACCCGCTCCGCGGCGGCACCGTCGATGATGGGGGCAACAAGATGCCCGATCCGTCGAGCCCGATCACGCCGCTCGATGCGGGCACGACGGCGCTCGTGCCGATGACGACGCCCGGCAGCTACGGCTTCTACTGCGACTTTCACCCGACCGCGATGCGCGGCGCGGTCTTCGTCGTGCCCTGAACCCGAATCGCGCTTGCCGGCGATGCACGCTCACCGGCGCATCACGCTCACGGGCGAGTCCCGCTCGCTGGCGCGTCACGCTTGCCGGCGATGCACGCTCGCTGGCGATTCACGTTCACGGGCGAATGTAGATGAGCGAGCTCTTCGCGTGCGGCGCGTAGGGCGAGACCGCGAACCACCCCTCGGGGACGATGGGGTCCATCCAGCGGAACAGGAAGCGCGCGTCCGCCGGCGCGAGGTTCACGCAGCCGTGGCTCTTGGGGCGGCCGAACTCGTCGTGCCACCACGCGCCGTGAGCCGCGAAATTGTCCTTGTAATACTGGACCCACGGCACCTCTTGCACATACCAGTCGGCGCCCTTGTCGCGGCCCATCATGTCGCTCGCGTACATCTTCCAGTCGACGTAGTGCTTGCCGCGCGCCGTGGCGTACTTCGCGTTGGCGATGCCGTCTTGCCCCGGGGACATCGCGGTCGCGTACACGGGCGTGTCGCCCTCGTAGGCGATGAGGTAGCCCCAGGTGACGCGGATCTCGACCCACTTGTCGCTCGGGCCGGCGCCCGGTGCGCGGTACGGCGCCTTCTTCAGGATCGACACGGTGTTGTACGGGACGTAGGCGTCGTCGCCGACCTGCCAGTAGATCCCGCCCGGGCCCCGCGCCTGCTTGAGCGTCGTCTTCACAAAGGCGTGGCGCTCGAACTTCTCGTCAGATTTCGTGAGCTTGCCGTCGGCGCCCATCCGAAACTTCGGCTGGTCGTCGAGCCAGAAGAACGCGAGCGGCAGGGAGAGCTCCGGCTGCGCGCGAAGGTCGACCCCGTGCAGCGTGGGCAAGGGCTTCTGCCGCACCTTGTCCTTCGGTACGAGGGTCATGTCGGGCGTGAGCAGCCAGGTGCGACCGTTGGCGTCGAACTCCTGCGTCCACGCGACCTTCATGCCCGGGTACGCGGGGAGCTCGTCGGCGAGTGGAAGCTCGCTCGCGCGCTGGTATTCGAGGAACGCTTCGCTCGGCGGTCGGCCGGCCGGGGTGGCGTCGACGGCCCCGCCCTTCTCGGGAATTGGCGCGGGCGGGCTCGCGAGATGCGCGTCGAGGCCGCTCTCGAGCGAGCGCTGCTCTTCGGGCGTCGGTAGCCGCTTGTACTGCGGCGCGCCGATCGACACGCCGAACTTGAACGGATAGTCGGAGTCGAGGTCGGGGAGCGCGGCGACCGAAGCGACGACGCGCGGATCGTGAGCATCGCGTGTCGCGTGATCGCCACCGCCGACGCAGACGAAGCCGCGCGGCTCGACCGGGTACCAGCCCTCATCGCACTGGTAGAGGCGCTTCAGCTTGCGCTCGGGAGTCAGCGTGGTGTCGCGCATGGCGACGCTCTGCCCCGCGCGCATCGCGCCGATGACGGGCGCGTCGCGATCGGGCTTCTCGTGGATCTTCACGAGTCCGGCCGGCGCGTAGAGCCGCGGCCGCGTGTCCGCCGAGGCAACGCTCGCGTCGACCTCGTCCGGCGTGCGCTTCGCCTCGAGCGGAACGTCGCCCTGATTTTTCGCCTTCTGCGCGTCGCCGTCGGTGTGCCGCGCCTCGAGCGGAGCGACCGAGCGGACGAAGTCTAGCCCGCGAGCGGTCGCTGCGCCCCTGCGCCCGGCATCGGCGTCGCGGTGCACGTGGGTCGCAGCACCGCAGCCGCTCGCGAGGAGCGCCAAGAGCCAGAGTCTCGACCAAGGAACAGGGCGCTCGGGTGCGCCGCCCGTTTCAAAGAAACACTTGAGCGCAAACATCGAAGTGGCCTCCGAATGATGAAAAACCGGCCTTCGTCAACCATACGGGCCTCCGCGACAATGCGCCACTATTCGCCATTTGTGGTCGACGGCTGAGGGTCACGCCGTCGCTCCGCGACGATGCGCCACTATTCGCCAATTGTGGTCGACGGCTGAGGGTCACGTCGTCTCTCCACGCCGATGCGACACGGCCTCGCTCGAACCGGAATCCCCCGAGAGGGTCTGGGCCGGGTCTGGGCCCCAGCCCCGCTCGCCACCGGCACGGGCAACGGGCGCGAGGGCCGGAATCGAGCTCTTCCCGCGACCCCTTGACGACCCGGAGGGGGCGCCTACCTCGGGTGTCCGCGCCGCGAGCCGCTGAGCCGCGTCGCAGTCGTTCTTCATGGGGGCTGGTTGAAATGCTCGGGTATTTTCGCCGCAGCGTGGCGCTCAAGCTGGGCGCGCCAATCGCGCTCATCGGGCTCGTTCTCGTGGCCGTGGCCGCCGTGCTCATCGTGCGGACGCAGCGAGCGGCCGTCGTCCAGATGCGCGTAGAGGAGGCCCGGCGCATCGTCGCGCAATACAAGGCGCTGCGCGGCTACTACACCGAGCGCGTCGTCGCCAAGGCCAAGGTGAATGGCCTCAAGGCGAGCTTCAACCACGCCGACGCGGACAATCCCGAGCGAGACAAGACGATCCCGTTGCCGGCGACGATGGTGCACGAGCTCGCGGCGCAGACCTCGACCAAGGACGGGTCGACCGTCGAGCTCTACAGCGAGTTTCCGTTCCCGAACCGCAAGGACGAGCACGACGCGCGGTGGAACGAGCGGAAGAAATCCGTGTGGGCGCGGCTCACCGCGAGTCCGCAGGGCGCGATCGTCGAGCAGGCGGACTCGGAAGTGGGGGCGGTCGTGCGCGTCGCCATCGCCGACACGATGTCGAAGGACGCCTGCGTCGACTGCCACAACTCGCACCCGCAGTCGCCCAAGACCGACTGGAAGAAAGACGACGTCCGCGGGGTGCTCGAGGTAACCCTGCCGATCTCCGCCGATCTCGCCGCTGGCGACGCGCTCGCGCGCAACGTCGTCATCGGCATCGTCGTCGCGCTCATGGCGATGCTCGGCGCTTGGCTCGCCCTCTATCGGCGCAGCGTCGCGCCGGCGCTCGCCACGGTCGACCTCGTGAGCCGAAACCTCGCCGCGGGCAAGCTCGATACACGCATCGTCGCGACCACCGACGACGAGATCGGCCGCGCCCTCGGCGCGCTCGCCGAGGCGCAGGCGTCGCTCAAGCTCGCGGTCGACGAGTCCGCCGACGCGGTCCAGGCGCTCGCTCGCGGCGACTTCAAGAAGCTCGTCTCCTCGGAGCTGAAGGGCGATCTCGCGCGCCTCAAGGAAGGCGTGAACGACACCGTCGCCTCGATGAAAGAGACGATGGGGACCCTCGCGGCGATGCTGAGCGCGCTGCAGCTCGGCAACTTCGAGTTTCGGATCGACACGAGCGGAATGAAGGGCGAGTTTCGCACCGCCGCGCTCAACGTGGTCCAGGCCATCGACACGATGAGGAGCGCCGTCGGAGTGGTCGCGCGCGTGATGGATGGCCTCGCACACGGGGATCTCACCCACCGCGTCGACATCGAGGCGCACGGCGACTTCGCGCGCCTGAAGAGCGACGTCGATCGCTCGGTCGAAGCGCTGACGACCCTCGTCGCCAACATCGCGGGCAACACGCGCCAGGTTGCGCGCGCCTCGACCGAGGCGGGGAGCGCGGTCGGCCACGTATCGGACGGCGCCAAGACCCTGCGCCACGCGACCTCGCAGATCGCCGCCGCAGCGACCCAGGCGAGCCGAGCCATCACCGACGTCAGCGCCAACACCGCCGAGGCGCAGCGGCGGATGAAGGAGATGAGCACCGTGGTCGGCTCCGGGCGCGACAAGATGACGACCATGGTGGGCGTGGTCGACAAGATCGCGAGCTCTTCCGAGAAGGTCACGCGGATCACCGACCTCATCGCCTCGATCGCCAACAAGACCAACATCCTGTCGTTGAACGCCGCGATCGAAGCCGCGCGCGTGGGCGAAGCGGGGCGCGGGTTCGCGGTCGTCGCCGAAGAGGTGCGCAAGCTCGCCGAGAGCTCGGCCCAGTCGGCCGAGGAGATCGCGCGGCTCGTCACTGACGCTGGCCAGCTCGCCGTGCTCGCCCAGAGGTCGGCCGGCGAGGTCAGCCTGGGGATGGACCGGATCGATCAGCTCGCGACCGACAACGAGAACATGGTGCGGCACATCGCCGCCGCGATGGAAGAGCAGAGCGCGACGATGACGGAGGTGTCGGCCAACGTGCGTCAGCTCGACCGCATCGCCGAGAGCACCGCGGCCGCCGCCGAAGAAATCAACGCGACGATGATGGACCTCTCCCTGCTCACCGAGTCGAGCCGTGCGGAGGTGGAGCGCTTCCGGACCGACACGACCGCCAAACACAGGCAGTCGCCGCTCGCCGCCGCGCGTGGCGTCCACCGGGCCATCCCCGAGAAGGTGCTCGAGGTGCTGCGGGGCAAGAGGAACGGCCTGACGTCCTCGTCGGCGGAGGGCCACGAGGACTGCGAGCTCGGCCGCTACCTCGTCAACTCGGCAAGAGGCGCGCTCGGGGCGTCCCCCACGGCCCGTGACCTCAAGAGCCGGCACGCGGAGCTTCACCGGCTCCTCAAGGGCACGCTGACGCACCACGAGTCCGGCAACGCGCAGAAAGCCGCCGAGTCGTACCGCGACCTCACGCAGGCCACCCACGAGACCGTGGCGCTGCTCGATCAGCTCGAAGCGGAGGGCCGATGAATCCGGGCACTCTCCGGGGCCGCACGGGACAAGGCAGGACGCTGCGAGCCAGTGGCGCGCGAAATGGGACGGATCCATCCATGCCTCCGAAGCTCGTACATGGCCCGCTGGTTCGTTCCTCGCAGGTTCGTGGCCCGGCAGTTCGTAACTCACTAGTTGGTGAATCACTAGTTGACCCACTGGCCAACAGGAACCGGTCGGAGGCTCTCGCGAAGCTTGCGATCACGGTCCAAGAGCGCTTCGGCCTTCGGAGCGGCGGCGACCTCCACGACAAGCTCGAGCGGGCCTTCGAAGCCAGCGGCGCGACGAACGTCGAGGCGTGGGCCAGCGAGCTGCGCCTTCGCCGCCCAGGCGATCCGGCGTGGCTCGAGGTCGTCGAGCGCCTCACGGTGCACGAGACGTATTTCTTTCGCGACGAGGCCCAGCTCGAGTTTCTCGAGCGGGAGGTCATCGTGCCGCTGTTGCGCGAGCGCCGCGACCAAGGCCGCCTCTCGCTGCGGCTCTGGTCGGCGGGGTGCTCCACCGGCGAAGAGGCCTATTCGCTCGCGATGCTCGTGCTCGACGCGCTCCGCTACATCGGGCACGCCTGGTCGAGACCCGACGGAAGCATCGACGCCGACCCCCGCTGGCGGCTCGAGATCCTCGGCACGGACGTCTCGCGGGAGGCCCTCCGCAAAGCTCGCTCCGCTTGCTACGCGGCGAGCGGCCATGGATCGATCCGACAGCCGATCGGCTCGCGCTGGGATGCGTTGTTCGAGCCGGCGCCCTCGCCCTTCGGCGCGGAGGATGAGGGTGTGCTGTGGCATCGGCCGCGCGAGTGCGTGCGCCGCCTCGTCAGCTTTCGACAGCACAACTTGCTCGACGCCGATCCGCCGTTGGAGGGCGTCGACGTCGTCGCTTGCCGCAACGTCTTCATCTATTTCGAGGCCGCGCAACAGCGTCAGGCGCAGGCGATGCTCGCGCGCGCGCTCGGCCGCGGGGGTAGTTTGTTCCTCGGCACCACGGACCGGCTCGGATGCGACGAGCTCTTCGACACGCGCTACCAGGACGAGTTCGTCCTCTATTCGCGCCGCGAGGTGTCCCCCTAGTGGCAAGCTACACGCTCTTCGAGGTGAGCGAGCACGTCGTGGCCGTGGAGGCGTCGGCGCTCGGCGACGTGCTCGAGCCCGCCGCGGTCACGCCGCTTCCCTTCGCGACGGACGGGGTCGAGGGGCTCGTGAACGCCGCGGGGCGCGTCCTCGTTCAGCTCGACTTGGGCGCGCGCGCGCTGGGACTCGCTCCGCTCGGGCCAAACGACGGCAAGCTCGTCATCGCCGAGCTCGACGGCGTACGCCACGCGCTCCACGTCTCCGGCGTCCTCGCGACGATCGAACACGAAGCGGGCGACGGCGCGGAGGACGGTGCGCCCGACGCGAGCCCGAGCTCCGGCCCACGCCCGAGCGCACGCGCCCGGATCTCCGAGCAGTTCGAGTGGTGTGGTCTCACGGTGCACGTCGCGCGCCGCGACCGGCTCGCGTTCCGACGTGAAGACGCCGCGTTTCCGCCGCCGGCGCCGGGGCTCGTCGTCGCCAAGAGCGCCCACGCTAGGGAGCGCACGCGCGAAGCCGCAACGAGCGTCGAGGAGGCCGCGGACGAGTGGCTTCACGTCACGACGGGCGATCGGGACGTCGGCATCGCCGTCTCCGAGGTGCGCGAAGTCGCCGAGGCCGGGAGCATCGCACGCGTCTTCGGCGCCCCTCGTGAGGTCGCCGGCATCGTCGCGCTGAGAGGCGCTCCGCTCCTGGTGCTCTCGCTCGGCGCGTTGCTCGGCGACGCGCGTCCGCAGCGCGACGACGCGGGCACGCTCCTCGTGCTCGAGCGTGGCGAGGGGACCGTCAGCGTGCTCGTGGACCGGATCTACGGGTTCCGGCGCGTCCCGAGGCGCGACCTCTTCCCGGTGAGCGAAGCGAGCGGCTGGCCCATCGGCTACCTCATGCTCGAAGGCAAGCCCGTCCCCACCGTCTCGCTGCACGAGCGGCTCACAGCGGAGGCAGAAGAGGCGGTTCGCCGGTTCGTCCCGGCGACAGCGAGCGCAGGAGCGCGGTCGGTGCCTGCCGTCGTGTCGAAGCGCCTACTCGACGTGCGTGTCGGGGAGAGCCGGTACCTCCTTCCGATCGAGAGCGTCGAGCGACTCGTCGAGTATCGGGCCGCGAGCCCGCTTCCGCCGTGCGCAGCCGGCAGGATCGACGCGGTGCTCGACGTCGAGGGAGTGACCCTGCCGGTCGTCGATCTGCGCCGTCGGCTGGGACACGCCGCGGTGACGACGCCGTCGACCGCCGTCCTCGTGCTGCGTGCGCTGGGTGAGCGGTGGGCTGTCGTGATCGATCAGGTTCACCGCATCGTCTCCTTGCCCGAAGACCAGATCGAGCGTCTCGAGGCGGTGGCGACGCGCGGCATCGTGGGTGCCGTGGCGCGGCTCGGGGGCGAGCCCGTCGCGGTCTTGTCACCGGAGCTCATCGTTCGGGCGCGGCCCGGCCGAGCCAGCGACGAGGTGACCGCCGCATGATCCGCGTGCTCGTCGCCGATGATTCCGCCTTCGTTCGCATGGCGCTGCGCCAGATCCTCGAGCGCACCGAGCAGATCGTGGTCGTCGCGGAGCTCGCCGATGCGACCGCGCTGGTTGCGGCCACGCTCGAGCTTGCACCCGACGTCGTGCTCCTCGACGCCGTGATGCCGGGCGCGGAGCTCGCGACGCACGAGCTCGGCCGGGCTGCCCTCTGCCCCGTGATCGGTATCGGGGCGGGAACGCCGGAGGACGCCAAGGCAGCCATACGCCTGCTGCAGCGCGGCGCCGCCGATCTCGTGACGCGCGACTCGGTGCTGGTGGCGCTCGACGTCGCGACCCTCGATCGCGAGCTCGTCGCCAAGGTCGAGTACTGGGCACAGCACGGCGCGATTCGTGCCGTCGGCTCGCGGCCGAGCTCGCTGCCGCCCCCGATGAGCGCCAACCGCGCCGAGCCGCCGAGGGCCGACCTCGTCGTCGTCGGGGCCTCGACCGGCGGTCCGCGCGTGCTGCTCGAGCTCTTGCGGAGCGCAGGGCCCATCGGCTGCCCCATGGTGATCGCCCAGCACATGCCGGCGTACTTCACCGCCGGGCTCGCCGAGCACCTCGCGCGGGAGACGGGACTCTCGGTGGTCGAGGGCTCGCCCGGACTCGAGCTCACGCCGGGGCTCGTCGTCGTGGCGCCGGGCGGACGCGACTCGGCGATCGGCGAGGCTCGCGGTGCGCTCGTGTTGCGCGTGACGCAGCCGACCGAGGTGCTCGTGCACCCGAGCGTCGATGTGCTCTTTCTCTCTGCCGCGCGCCATTCGCGGCGGCCGCTCGCCGCCGTGCTCACGGGCATGGGCGACGACGGCATGGCAGGAGCCCACCGCTTCGCCGAGCGCAAGCTCCCGGTGCTCGTGCAAGAGCCCGAGAGCTGCGCCGTGGACGGAATGCCGTGCTCGGTAATTGACGCGGGCCTCGCGACTGAGGTGCTCGGGATATCAAGGCTCGGCAAGCGCGTCGCCGAGTGGGCTGGGGGCATCGAGGCGAAGCCTCCCGGCCCCTAGTGTCGAGAGTCGCGCACCAAGCGCCAGAAGCTGCCCAAGCGCCAGGCGGCTCGCGTGGGACTTGGCATCTAGGAACTGGACAGGAGTCTCTGTGGTGGATCGCAAAAAAGTGCTGGTCGTGGACGACTCGTTCGTCATGAGAACGGTAATCAAGAACCTGGTCGCGGCCGATCCGGAGCTCGAGGTCGTGGGCGAAGCGGCGAACGGGGAAGAGGCGCTGGCGCGCGCCAAGGTGCTGAAACCGGACGTCGTGCTGCTCGACATCGAGATGCCGGTCATGTCGGGCCTCGACTGCATGAAGCGCCTGCGCCTCGTGAGCCGAGCCAAGGTGGTCATCATCTCCTCGGTGGCGCAGATGGGCTCGCCCGAGTCCCTCCAGGCGCGAAGCCTCGGGGCCGCCGACATCATCGCCAAACCGTCGGGCGCCATGAGCCTCGACCTCGGCGAGAAGAAGGGACACGAGATCGTGAAGGCCGCACGGAAGGCGGCGGGGCTCTCCTGACCGAGCTCCGCGACACCCACTGAAGCACCACTCGGGAGCGGCGCGATGCAGGACGACCTGATCGAGACTGTCTGGGAGCAATTCGGGCTCGAGACCGAAGACCACCTCGAGCAGGTCGAGCCGTTGCTCATCAAGGCCGAGACCGAGGCGCTGTCGGAGCTCGAGATCGCCGAGCTTTTCCGCTCGTTTCACTCGATCAAGGGTGTCGCACGGCTGCTCGATCTCGGCGCGATGGAGGCCGTGACTCACGCCGCGGAGGACCTCCTCGGGCTCGTGCGCGACGGCACCCTGCCACTCGACGGGCGCACGATTGGCCCGCTCGTAGAGGCGTTCGACTGCATTCGCTCGCTGCGCACGTTGGCAGTCGCCGAGCGACGCGACGGTGAGCGCCCCGACGCCTTGGTCGAGCGACTCAGAGTCGTGGCGGCGAGCCCCGGAGGCCCGCCGACGACCAAGGCCGCAAGGTCGGGCTACGTCGCGGCGCTGCACGAGGATGCGGGCCTCCTCGCCTTCTACGTCGACCTCTTGCGTGCAGAGCTCCCAAGCCTCGCCGGCCTCTTCGACAAGTCCGGGGTGACCCCGACCGAGACGCTCGAGGCGCTCGAGCTGCTGGGGAACGCGGCACTCGAGCTCGAGCTCGTCCGCGTGGCGGACCTGCTCGCCGACGTCGCAGAGCTCGCGACTCCGAGCACGCCCAAGCCCGGGTCGCGCGCCTCCGCCGCGATGCTCGGCTTGCTCACCGACGTGACCGAGGCGGTGCGACTCATCGAGGACGAGGCCTCGTCCTCGGCCGGCTCGGAGGCGCTCGAGGCGCTGCTCTCGGAATCGATCGCCGCGCGCGTCCGCCGCTCGCTCGAACAGCTGCTCGCTGCGGTCGCGCTGCTCGAGCCCGCAAATGAGGGCGCCTGGGACGCGCCGCACGTCGCGTCGCTCGCAGCCGCGTGCCACCGCGACCTCGAGGTCCTGCGAGAGGAGCGAGGGCGGACCCTCGGGCTCTTGCTCGAAGAGTGCTTCGCACGCCTCGCCGCAGGGGAGCGCCAGGCCGGCCTCGGGCAGCTCGGGCAGCTCGTGAACCTCGCGCGCCGCGCGGCGGGCGTGATGTGGCGCCTGATCGACGATCCCGCGAACGAGGTTCCACGCCGCGATGCGCACGGCCTCATCGAGCAACTTCAGCGCTTGCTCAGGAGCGAGGGCGCCGGGCTCGACGACGGGATGCTCGAGAGCCTTCCAGAGACCTACGGCATCAGCGCGGGACTCGCCGAGCTCTTGCCCACCGACAAGGCGCGCGAGGTCGACGATGCGCTTCGCGGGGGACAGCTCGCCTACGAGGTCCTCGCCCACCTCGAGAGCTCACCCGAGCTCGGAATGCGCTTCATGCGGTGGCTCGGCGGCGGAGAGCTGAAGCCGATGACGAACCGCACCGTCATTCGCGACGAGCGAGCCTGGTTCGAGTTCCTCGTCATCTCGCCGCTCTCGCCCGAGGCGTTCCGCGAGAAGCTCGGTCATGTCGGCGGCACCGAGGAGCGATACCTGCACATGCGCGTGTGCGGCAGCGACGCCGCCCCCGATTCGGCCGGATCCCGGCGCCCGCCGTCATCGATCGCCCCCCCGTCGACGGCGAATGAGCGCCCGACGGAGGTGCACGCGCAGACGCTCCGCGTCCCGAGCGAGGTGCTCGACCGCTTCATGGTCCACATCGGTGAGATGGTGAGCGTGCGGGCGAGGCTGAACCACACCCTCTTCGACGGGCGTGCGAGCGCCGAACGCACGGCGCGCCTCCGCGAGCTCGAGGCCGGGATCGCCCCCGCGCTTCGCGGCGCCCTGTCGCAGCTGGCGAAGGAGCTCGACGCCAAGGACGAGGTCCATGGCAGGCTCGATTCCATCGACGAGCAGCTGCACGACGCGCTCGGGAGGCTTCAGCAAGGAGCGCTCGAGCTTCGGGTCGTGCCGATCGACACGGTCTTCAAGCGGCTGCCGCGCTCGGTGCGCGATCTCGCGCAGAGCCTCGGCAAGCGCGTGCGCTTCGAGATGAGCGGCCAGGACGTGCGCATCGACAAGGCGATGGTCGAGGTGCTGCTCGATCCGCTCGTTCACATGGTCCGCAACAGCCTCGACCACGGCATCGAGCTGCCCGAAGAGCGCGAGGCTGCCGGCAAGCCGCCGACCGCGAGCCTGCACCTGCGCGCGCACCAGCGCGGCGGGCACGTCGTGGTCGAGGTGTCCGACGATGGGCGCGGGATCCCGACCGAGCTCGTCCGCAAGCGCGCCGTGGAGCGCGGGCTCGTGAGCGCGGCGGGCGCCGAGCGACTTGGCGACGAGGCCGTGCTCGACTTCATCTTCGCGGCCGGCTTCTCGACGGCGGCGCGCGTCACCGAGACCTCGGGACGGGGCGTCGGAATGGACGTCGTGAAGACCAACGTCTCGCGCGCGGGCGGCAGCGTGAAGGTGACCTCGCGCCCCGGGCGCGGCACGGTGTTCACGCTCACGGTGCCGCTCTCGGCGGCGATTCAGGAGACGCTGCTCGTCACCGCCTCGGGGCAGAGCTTCGCGCTGCCGAGTCGCTACGTGGCCGAGGTCGTCGATGTGGCGGCGAGCGAGCTGAAGGAGATCGCCGGACAAGATGCCGTCCTCTTGCGAGACGAGTTTCTGCCGGTGGCGCCCCTCGCGCGCCTGCTCGGCATGGGCGAGCCGCGAGCGGCCGAGCGCCGCACCCTGCTCGTGCTCGCGAGCGATCGGCACAAGGTCGGCCTCATCATCGACGCGATCGGTCGCACGCAGGAGCTGTTCGTGAAGGACGTGCACCCCGAGCTCGCTCGCCTGCCGGGGATCGGCGGCGCCTCGACCCTCGGCGACGGCAGCGTCGTCTTGATCCTCGACGCCGAGGAGCTCATCGGCCTCGTGCAGCGCCACGGGGCGAGGCCGACCCAAGCGGTGCCGCCGCCCCCGAGCCGAAGACTCGCGTCGCTGATGTCGCACTGACGAGCCCCAAGATCGCGCCGTGAAAGCGCCCATTTCCCCGCACCAATCGCTGGGCACCGAGGCTTCGGCGGAGGAGACGCGCGCGCCCGAGTCAGGCCCTGCCCCGCGCGATCGTAGTGCACGAGACGTCCAGGAGCACCTCGAGGAGGTGGTCTCGCGGCTCATGTCCCTCTGCGAGGAGCGCTTCGGCCTACGCCCCGCGCGTGAGGTGCACGACAAGCTGGTCGCCGTCTTCGGCCAGACGCCGCGGCACACTCTCGATGCCTGGGTCGAGCGATTGGCGAGCCGCGACGCGGACGACGTCGAGTGGCTCGGCGTGGTCGAGGACCTCACGGTCCACGAGACGTACTTCTTCCGCGACGAAGAGCAGCTCGACTTTCTGCGCAACCGCATCCTCGTCCCGCTCATTCGCGAGCGCCGCGCGCGGGCGGACTTCACGCTGCGGATCTGGTCGGCGGCCTGCGCGACCGGCGAGGAGACCTACACGATCGCCATGCTGCTCCTCGACGCGATGCGCGAGCTCGGCGAGGCGACCGAGGAGCTCGACGGCTCGATCGTGCTGCCGCTGCCCTGGTCCGTCGAGGTCGTCGGCACCGACGTAGCGCGCCCGGTGCTTCGCACGGCCGCGACAGGCACGTACGTCGTCACCGAGTACGGCTCGTTCCGGCAGCTCGACGCGTCACGATGGGGCAGGCTGTTCGAGGACGCTGCACCTCCAGAGCACGCCGCATTCAAGAGCCTCACCTGGCGCCGACCGAAGGACTGCGTTCGACGGCTCGTGCGTTTTCGCCCGCACAATCTCTGCGACGCCACACCTCCAGGCGCGGCCTTCGACGTGGTGACGTGCCGCAACGTGTTCATCTACTTCGACGCGCCGAGCCAAGCGCGTGCAGAACGAACGATCGCGCGCGCGCTCGCTCCGGGCGGCGCCCTCGTCATGGGACCCACCGACCGGCTCATGCGGCGAGAACACTTTGCGGCCGCGTGGCACGAGAACTTTCTCTACTTCGTCCGGACGGAGATCCCCGCGTGACCGGCATGACCCGCGTCGTGGTCGCCTGCTCGTCGACGTTCGCGCGCGCGATGCTCCGCCAGATCCTCGAGGATTCCGGGGCGATCCGCGTGGTCGGCGAGGTGACCGAGGCCGCCGATCTCGCGGGCATGACGGGGCGGCTGCAGCCTGAGCTCGTCCTTGTCGAGGCGTCGATGGTCGGCGCGGAGGCGTCGGTGACGGCGCTCGCCCACGCGGCGCAGGCTCCCGTCATCGTCGTGAGCGCGTACCAAGAGCTCAACGCCGCGGCCGCGGTCCGCCTGCTCCAATGCGGCGCGGCCGACGTCGTGACGGGCGATGCGCGCCGCACGGCCCTCGGCATCACGAGCCTCGGCAGCGAGCTCGTCGCCAAGATCGCCTTCTGGGCGCGACGTGGTCCGCTTCGCCCAGCACGCACGAGCGACGAGCCGCCCCCCTCGTCCGTCGCGCCGAGTCGGCGCACCGAGAGCGTCGACTTGATCGTCATCGGCGTGTCCACCGGAGGCCCGCGGGCCCTCGTCGAGCTCCTGCGTTCGCTAGGGAGGCTCGTCTGTCCCGTCGTGATCGCGCAGCATATGCCAGCGGCCTTCACCGGAAGCCTCGCCAAGCACCTCGCGCGTGAGACGGGCCACTCCGTCGTCGAGGGCAGCGCCGACCTCGCGCTCGAGCCCGGACTCATCGTCGTCGCTCCCGGCGAGCGCGACAGCGCGGTCGTGCGGCGCGGCGGGGGCTTGTCGCTGCGGGTCACCGAGCCGTCCGCGGCGCTCGTTCATCCCTCGGTCGACGCGCTCTTCGTCTCGGCGGTCACGCACGCGCGGCGCCCCGCGGCGGTGGTGCTGACGGGCATGGGCACCGACGGCAGCCTCGGCGCCGGCCAGTTCGCACAGCGAAAGCTCTCGGTCGTCGTTCAGGCGCCGCAGTCCTGCGCGGTCGACGGGATGCCGAACGCCGTCATCGCCGCGGGTCACGCGACCGACGTGCTCGAGCTCGCGCAGATCGCGCGCCGGCTCATGCGCTGGGCCGGGCGCTTCGATGCCGCGATGGCCTGACTCCTCGGGCCGCCATTTTTTCGCCCGCGCGCGGACAAAAAAAGCCCCGCGCCGGGACCGCAAAGAAAAGCGTCAGACGACGTAAATGGCGATTTTTCCGGCACCGTAGCCGGTGATGGCCAGGTCGAGGTCGACGCGCCCGGGACACTTCTTCAGCATGGCGACGAGCGGTGGCGGCACCGCCGGTGGCACGGTGAGGAACTTGGTCAGCGACACCGTGAGGCCGGCCGCGCCGAGCTGCGCGTCGGTCTGATGGCCCACCCCGGTGAAGTTGAAGAGCCCCGAGGCGACGTTGAAGACCTCGCGCACGTTCTCGGCGAGCGTCGCGTCGAGCGCGCCTGCCCTCACCACCTCTTGCGCGCGCGAAGGCGGGATCATCGACAGCGCGGCGCCGAGGTTGGCAGCCGCCGCAAGATCGCAAGCCACGGCGGCTCCGAGGCTGCCGCTCTTGTCGCCGAAGAGCGCGAACACCGCGGCGCGCGACTCGGCGAGCGGCGCCGACGCCTTGGCGGTGACGGCGCGCCCGAGCAGGTCGGCGAGCACCTTGGCGATGTCGTCGGGGAGGGGTGGTTTTCGCTTCTGCATGGTGTCCCGTCGGGCGTTCGTAGCCAAGCTCGCGAGCGTGAGCTCCGGTCAGCCCTTGCCGCCCGGCAGCTCGACGGCACCGCGCAGCAGGATGAGCTTGGCCGGTACGTCGCCGATCATGACGCCGCCGTCGAGGCGCTTGAGCCGCTCCGTCGGCGCGACCAGCCCCCAGATGAACACCGGCAGACCGAGATCCACGCGCTTGAGCTCGCCGTGCAACGCGCGCTGCATGACGCCGCCGAAGATGTTCACGATCTCGCCGACCGCGTCCGCGATGTCGCTATCGCTCAGCTCGTCTTCCGGGCCCATGCCGAGCAGCGAGCGGGTGAGGGCCGCCGCCCCGGCGCGCGTGGAAAACAGGCCGACGTGAATCGATTCGTGGTCCGAGAAGAGCGGCAGGAACGCGCCCGCCTCTTCGGGCATGGAGCCTTCCGAGCGCTCGATGGGAGCGGTGCCGAGCGAGCTCGTGGCGACCTCGTTGAGCGCTCCAATGGCGGCCTCGAGCCAGGCTTCGAGCGTGAGGACAGACGTCATTTCAGCACCGAGTCGAGGGTCGCCTTGAAGGTGTCGGCCGTGAAGGGCTTGGTCAGCACGAAGAGCGCCCCCGCGTTCTTTGCCTCTTCCTGCATCTCGGCCGTGCCTTGCGAGGTGACGAAGCCGAGCTTCACCGCGACGTTGCGCTCGCGCAGCGCCTTCGCCAGCTCGAGACCGTTCATCTCGGGCATCGCCCAGTCGGTGAGCACGAGATCGGGCGGGCTCGCGAGGATCGCCTCGAGCGCCTCTTTGCCATTGTTGGCTTCCACGATCTCGCAGTTGCCGAACCCCGCCTGACGCAGGGTGCGATTGACGATCATTCGCATCGCCTTGCTGTCGTCGACGACCATTATTTTCATGGCGCGTAACCTACTCTCCCGCTAGCGCGGGTCAATTGACAATTGTCGCAAAACGCCCGCTCGCAGCGGCCCCGGAGGATAGGCCGCCGCGCGCTCGATTTCCACGCCAGCGCGCGCGCCTCGGAGGGCCGCCACGGGCCCCCGAAGTGGCGATGGCCAGCGGCGCGGTCGATTTCCACGCCAGCGCACGCGCCTCCGCGCCCTTGTGTTTGAGAGGGCGGTGCTGCAAGGTCGCCCGCAACCCCGGGCGCGCCCCAAGCGCGCGTGCTCGCCGCCGCCCCACCTCGGATCGTGACACGGCTCGTCCTCCAAGCAGCTCGCGCGCCGCTCGTTGGCGTGGTGCCCGGCACGCCCGACGAAGAGACCGCGACGCTCGCGGCCGTGGTCGCGGCGCTCGGTCCGCGCGGAGCTGTGAGCACGCTCCGCGGACGCGGCCTCGGCGCGATCCCGGTCATCGCTGCCCTTCGCGACCTCGGCGTATCGGTCGAGCGTCGCGCCGGCGCGGCCGGCGGAGGCCTTTCGATCGTCGGGACCGGCGGTGCGCTCGCCGCACCTCGTCGCCCCATCGACTGCGGGGACTCGCCAGCGGCGCTCGCCGCGTTGACCGGTTGGCTCTCCGCGCTGCCCATCGAGAGCACGGTCGACGCGGACGAGGCCGTCGCGCGACGCCACCTCTTCTCGATCGCGCGTGCGCTGCGACAACGTGGCGCGCTCATCGAAGGGCGCCTCGAGCCGAAGCGTCCGCGCGAGCTCGGAGCGCCGTGCGTCGTCGGCCCAGCCACGCAGGCGCCCTCGCCGCTCGAGCTCGCCCTCGCCGCCCACGAGCCGCTCGCCAAGACGGCGGCGCTCGTCTCGGGGCTCTTCGCGAACGGAGAGACGCGCATCGTCGAGCCGCTCGTCACGAGCGATTTCTGCGAGCGGATCCTCGTCGCGGCTGGCGCGAAGCTGCGCGCCGCGGGACCGCACCTCTTGCTCGAGCCGATCCCCGACGTGCCGATCCCGCGCTCGCTCGACGAGGAGCTTCCCGCCAGCCCGAGCTCGGCAGCGGGGCTCGTGCTCGCGGCGCTCGCGGTGCCGATGAGCCGAGTGGGCGTGCGCCGAGTCGTGGCGACGCCGCCTGCGCTCGGCTGGCTCGAGAGCCTGCGCGACGCCGGCGCCGCGCTGCACCTCGAGGCGAAGCCGGATGCCTGCGGCGTGCCTACGCTCGATGTAATCGCGGTCGGTCCGCCAGCCCGCGCGCTCGTGGTCGGCGGGGAGCGCGCCGCTCGCGCCGCTGTCGCGCTGCCGCTGCTCGCGGCGATGGCGGCCACTGCGCCGCGTGGGACCGC